>JAZFYO010000040.1:0-6731 GCA_036443615.1 Binatia bacterium
CGTTTTCTGGTACGCGGAAGCCCAGATTACCTAGATGGGATGCGGTGGGCCGACCAATGGAACAGGAAGTTCAAGACTGCAGAGTCCATCCGGACTGGAGTACCACAGTCTAAACTCGATTTCTCCAATTCCCCACCGGAAGAAGTAGAAGCGTTTCTTCGCAGAATAAACAGGCGCACAGTAGTGACGGCACGTGGATTGGTGGAGCGGTTTGATTTCTCATCTACTAGGACTCTAGTCGACATTGGAGGTGGAGCTGGAGGACTTGCAGTAACGATTACTAAGGCTTGCCCTCACATTCAGGCCACGGTAGTAGATCTTCCACAGGTAATACCGGTTGCACAGAAAGTAGTGGAAGAGGAGGGCGCGACGGACCATGTGAAAGTCCTGGCAGCGGATGTGGTGAGTGGCCCTTTGCCAGGATCATATGACACGGCCGTACTCAAGAATCTGATTCAAGTTCTGTCTCCGGGAGATGTTCAAAGGGCGCTAATGAATATAAGTGAAGCAATCAATCCCGGGGGCACTATACACATAGTGGGCCAGATTCTAGACGACTCGCGCACCACGCCTCCCGAGGCGGTAGGATTTAATCTGCTTTTTATCAATTACTTCGATGTAGGCGAGTCGTACACTGAACAAGAACACAGAGAATGGCTTACGGAGGCGGGTTTCGTGGGTATCAATCGCGCTAATCTCTTATTGCCTGGGGAATATGGTCTAATTACTGCTCAAAAGCCTACGTAGCCGGTGTAGCAAGCGACAGTTGCCGTATGCAGTGTTCTTTGTATAGGGAGCATTCTACAAAATGCACGTCATTATGGGTACTTCGGGGGGTATTTTTTCAAGACGCAATTAAACGACGCTTTAATTGAGTCCTGCATCCTTAATATTGCGAATTGCACGTTCCAGGACGTGTTCGAGCGCTACGACGAGCGGGGCGCATTAGTCTACATGGACACCCTTATTGGGATGAATATCTATCGCTTTAATCTCGAGCAGGCGGTTTTTTCGGGGTTCCCAAATTCAGAAGGTTCAGACCAAGTATATATAGTCGTATGAGAAGATGCTTTAACAGGGAATATTTTTAGGCTATCTTTTAGAAGAAAGACTCTCTCACATTCCGGAGGATCCAATGGCGGAACTTACACAAGAGAAGTGCGTAGCGTGCCGTGCAGATGCCCCGCATGTCACCGACCAAGAGATCAGTGAACTCCACCCGCAGGTGCCTGAATGGAAGCTCATCGAGGAGGGCGGGATTCGCAAGCTCGATCGAGTCTTTCACTTCCCCAATTTTGTCAGGGCTCTTGCCTTTACCAACCGCGTCGGAGATACGGCCGAGGCCGAAGGACATCATCCCCGCCTCGTAACCGAGTGGGGAAGGGTGGCCGTTACCTGGTGGACACACAAAATCCGTGACCTTCACCGAAACGACTTCATCATGGCTTCCAAGACCGATCGGCTCTACCAAGAGCAATCCCAACCCTAACCAAAGATATTTGAAAATTTCGGTTGAAATTTGGATTACAGAATCGGAAAAAACATGACTCGCGCGAAGACGCAAAGCACGCCAAGTTCGAAAGCGAAAACAAGATCTTTGCGATCTTGGCGTCTTGGCGCGATAAACTTTGTTGAAGTTGTTCTATTGAATATTCCAAAGGGAATAATCAAAAGGGGCAATTCCGTCAGCAATTCACTGTCCAGAGGTGATTTTTTCCTTTTTTTCTTCCGATCGGCCGGGCTTTCAGTTATGATCTCCCTCGGTTCATCGAGCTCAGGAGACCCACGGCAATCCAGGGAAAGGAGACAAAGCTGTGAGGAACGGGAAAGAGAAGAATTTTGTCCTCGACGTTGTCGAGCGTAACAAGCAGCAGATTGCTCTTCTTGGAGACAACATCTTCTACTTTGCCGAGCTCGGGATGCAGGAGTTCGAGACCTCGGGCCTTATGAGCGGAATCCTTGAAAATGCCGGCTTACGAGTCGAACGGGGCATCTCGGGAATGCCCACGGCCTTTATGGCTACCTACGGGTCAGGAAAACCGGTAGTTGCCCTGCACACGGAATTTGACGCGACTCCGGCATGCTCCCAGGCCTCTGGTGTCATTGAGCCCAAGGCCATCACCGAAGGGGCGCCTGGACACACCGAGGGACATAACGTCAACGCATCCGTCCTGATTGCATCGGCATTTGCAGTAAAGAAGGCCATGGACGAATTCAAACTGCCCGGCACCCTCAAGGTCTTTGGGGCGCCGGCGGAAGAACAGCTCGTAAGCCGCCCCTTCTTCGTGCGGGACGGATATTTCAAAGACGTGGATGTCGCCATCCACGACCACATCGGTGGTGAGTTCGGAACCCTGTATGGGCTGAGACAGTACGCTCTCATCTCGGCCGAGTTCACTTTTAAAGGGGTAAGCGCTCATGCTGCCACCGCGCCATGGAAGGCCAGGGACGCATTGGATGCAGCCGTCCTGATGGATATCGGGTTCGACAAGCTCCGAGAGCACCTGGAACCGACCCACCGAAGCCACCGAGTGATCACTGATGGGGGAGATCAACCGAACGTGATTCCCAACAGGGCAACGATCTGGTGGTTCTTCAGGGAATCCACCGCCGAAAAGGCGCGGGCTATTTTCGAAAAGGCCAAGAAAGTCGCTGAGGGGGCGGCGATCATGACCGGAACGACATATTCCGTGAACGTGCTCAGCGCCGTATGGCCCACGCGCGCCAACAGGACCATGGCCGAGGTGATCCATCAAAATGTAGAGCTTGTGGGCATGCCCAAGTGGACAGAGGCCGAGCATCAACTTGCCAGAGAGCTTCAGACCAAAGAGGAGCTCAAGCCCATCGGACTTCGGCCTGAGATCTCCCCGGTGAGGGAATAGTCACACCAGTCCTCCTCAGCCAACGACTCGGGAGAAGTTACCTGGGTTGTGCCTTCAGGGAGACTCACCTTTCCCGCCAACATTCCAGGAATTTCCTTCCATCACTGGGCAGCTGGGGTATCGCTGGCGACCTCCATTGCCCACAAGGGGGCCGTGGCTGGGGCCAAGACCATGGCGGCCTCTACGATAGATCTCCTGCTGGACACTAAGCTGGTGGCAAAAGCCAGAGAGACCTTCAAAGAGGAGATCGCCGACGTCGAGTACAGGCCGCTGCTTCCTCCGGATCAGAAGCCGCCGCTGGAGCTCAACAAGGAGATCATGGAGCGCTATCGGCCGCTGATGCAAAAGCACTATTCCAAGGAGAAACCCGCATTCAGATAGAATTGCCCTTCCCCGAAGGCCCAAGGCGTAGAAAGCCGGTCCTCCAGGACCTCATCCAACGGGCTACGAGCGGCCAGAAGTTTAACCGGAAAACCCTCTTTCGGCCGTCGATGGTTTATCAGGTTTTGAACGATCCATTCTGGATATGGTGCGAATACAATGCTCCACGATCGGAGGCCGTGGACGAGACCAGCCGCCATGATCGGATGCGGTGGCAAAGGGGATTAGATTACGAGGAGGCCTGGATCCACGAGCATTACCCCGACGCGGTGAAAGTTGAGCCGGTTTTTGGTTTTGAGGCACTTAAAAACACCCTCCAGGTGATGCTGGAAGGGGCCCCTGCAATTTGCCAACCTCAACTGTGGGACTTGGAGGGAGAAAGCTACGGGAGGGCCGATCTCCTCATTCGTGACAACAGCCGCGGCTCCGATCTTGGTCCCTACCACTACCGGTTGGTCGAGATCAAATGGTCCAGGTCACTGCGCGATTACCATGCCCTGCAGGGAGGCTGTTACAACAGGATGCTGGGACGGATCCAGGGATACACACCTGAGGGGTTGACCATCGCCCTCAGGGAAACGGATGAGAGTGTCTCCTTTTCCGACAGGGAAAAGCACCTTGACGAAGCCATAACGAAATGGAGGTCACTGCGCGGCGGCCAGTTGACTCCCGAGCCCGGGAGACCACCTGCCGTCACAAGCTCTCCCTGGCGGGTGTACGGAAACAAGCTGGTAGAGACAAGGAAGGATCTGGTCCTTCTGGCCGGTGTAGGCGCGCGGGAACGGGAAAAGCTGCGCCAGGCGGGAATTTGTAGCATCGACCAGCTCTGGAAACTTCGCTTGGAAGAAGTCTGCGAGATCCTCGGAGAGGCAGGGGGGGCCACAGCCTATTATGTATCGCAGGCCTACAAGACGGGGCAGCCCATTGCTAAACCCCAATGCCGCCTGACTATCCCCCGCGCCAAAAGGCACCTCTACTTTGATTTTGAGACGTCAGACGATGTGCATACCACCGAGCCTCCCCATGTCTACCTCATTGGATGCTGGGACGCGAATCGGGATCAGTTTGTTAAATTCCTGGCGCGGGGAGCAGAGGACGAGGAAAGGATCTTTAGAGAGTTTCTTGATTATGTAGGCGATGCGGAGGACACGCGCCTATACCACTGGACCGACTATGAGATCGGACAGATGACGAAGGTCATCCAACGCTGGCCGACCCTGGAGGGAGGGCTGGGCAAATTAATCTCCTTCTGTGTGGACCTTAAGCAGGTCGTCCAAGCGGCCGTCTACTTGCCTGTGGCCACCTTCTCTCTCAAATCTGTGGCGCCCTCCCTGGGGTTTAACTGGCGGCAGGAAAGTTTCGGGGCCTTTGAATCAATGGTCTGCTACTGGGACTACCTGGAGGGCAAGGGAAAATCCGCTATCGACAAGGTGATCCTCTACAACGAGGATGACTGCCTCTCCATGTGGCACGTTGACCAGGAACTCACGAAACGGCTGGGCGGTTAACTCGTCTGTTTGGTCTATATGGTCTATTCAGTCTATCTGGTCTACTTGGTCTCTCTCGTTCATCTCCTCTATCCGACTGATCCATTCCGCGATTGACGATTGACCAATGACGATTTACGGCTTTAGGGCCTTCAGCTTGGCGTCAATAAACTGCTTGTGGGTGAAGTCCAGCATGTAGGCAATCTTCCTGATATCCTCAACCTCATCGTTCGACATCTTCCCCTCGGCCATGGCCAGTGCGAAGATACCCTCGAGCAAGTTTTTCTTCTCCGGTTTGGACATGTTCTCTTTGACCTCTTTAACCAACCGGTGCAGTTCCACTCCGCGGCGCACCGTCTCAATGGCAATTTCGGTGATCACTTCGGCCAAGGGCGGAGAGGCACCCCACGTTTCACAGAGCACCTTCTTCATGAGCGCTTCTTCCTGAGGTAAAAACTCATTGTCCACGTAGCCCACACGTCCCAGAAGCGCAGCACTCAGCGTCAGCTTCTTTAACTTTACGGGCGTTCCGTACTCCTCCAGCTGCTCGGAACCAAGTCTGCGGCGCAACTTGAACAAAACCCGATTATGAACAAAGTCGTGGAGATCCGCTTCACGCCCCTTAAAGGCCCCCATCTGGTTTTCCCCGCCGATCCTGAGAAGACTCTTTATTCCATCCAGGAAAAACGCCGTCTTCTTAGCCCCTGACACGACCTCCCGCAGATCCCGCAGCCACTCCTGCTCTGTGTCCGTCAAGTTTTCATCGGCCTTGAGAAGATTCTCTACGGCATCCAAAAGCATCTGCCGTTCCCTAGACCTATGAACTCGTGAAATGAAACGCCGCGTGACCTGTCGCATCTCCTCCGCATCAACTTTTTCAGTCAGATAGACCTCTACCTGCGTCCATTCATCGCCGCTCAAGTCAAACCGCCGCACAAACTGCTTGATGAAGTTCAGTTCCGCATTGGTGACCTCCTCGTCCGCCCAGGCGACACACGCTAGGACCTTCAAAAACTCCACTTGCACCGGCAAAGCCATAACCCGAATCCCCTTCGCCTCGTTTCTCTAACAGAGTCTTCCTCGATCTGCAAAAGCCCACTCTGGAATCAACACCTTGCACGCAGGGCCACGAATCCCTCCACCATACTCAATGTCCCAAAAAACCAGGCTAACCCCAATCCGAAAAAAGGCCCGTGAACAAAATCAAAATAACGGCACTATCTTTCTGATCTACGCTCATGGTTTTTCTCGAAGGCTCTTTCGAAACCTCTGGCTGTGATCATAATTTCGGACGGGGCTACCCCCCCACGATAATGCTGATGGTCCCGGCTACAACGCAGAAGGTTCCTATGACCGTGCGCAGGTTAACCCGTTCGAGGCCACGGAGAAAAAATATTGCCATGAGCAAATTCCAGAAAGGGCTGGTGGCAACGATCGGGGCAACAACCACGACCCGCCCGATGCTGACGGCAAAAAGAGACAAATAGGCAGCAAGGGCCTCAAAACCTCCAGCCAACACAAATGGGCGTAAGGCCTTCCGATTCCATACAGGTCGCTGAGCTCCAACCTGTAAAAGGAGATAGGCCACAAGGCAGGTAAGAGCAACGGCTGCCAAAAGAGCCGCAAAGAAGAGTGGCTCGTTTGAAATCATTAGGGCATAGCGCCTCACCGGAAAGGCGATCCCCGCAAAGAGCGCTGCCGCCAGGGGAAAAAGAACATGCCACCAGCGATAGGTGGAATCCTTTTCCCCCGGCTGCCAGGTGATGAGTACAACTCCAGCCACCACAAGAAGCGTACCCGCAAGAATGGTAACGCTTGCCTCCTCGCCGAGCAGCGAAATCGCGATCATGGCGCTCCAGAGGGGGTAGCTGCTCCGAAGAGGCACGCTCCGGGAGGCGCCAATTTTAGATATGCCGGTAAAGGTAAAAAGGCTGGTTGCCGTCTGGAGGATTCCCAACAGTACAAAGAGAACGACCGAAAT
>JAZFYO010000041.1:0-4015 GCA_036443615.1 Binatia bacterium
CAGATGGAGCTTAAACGTCGGCAGCAGAAACACGATCAACATGAGCGCAGCGATATGGGTCTGAAACCCCAAGGCGAGCCCGCTCCCACCCAGTACCATCAGGGCCGTTGCCACAAAGCCGAAAAAGTACGCACCCTGCGGAAAAACAAGTTTTGCAGTGTGAGTTGCATGAGGCCACCTTCGGATATTACTAATGCCGCTGCTGAGAAAACGGAGACCCAAGATTATACGAAGAACAGACTCGATTATGGTTAGAAAGATTCCCTGATCCATTTTCAAATCAAGTTATATCGAACACGGGGTTTGAATCCCCATGTTCGACCAATGGGGAGAGCTGCCGCTTCTCCCCCTGTGGAGTAATGGTCCGCGACTCCACGGAGGAAACCCCATCGGCTTTGTGCCCGCCTCAAGAGGCGGGGTTTACATTGAATCAAAGTTTCAAAAGACGCTTGGCATTCCCCTCGAGGATCTCCAGCTTTTCGGCCTCTGAGCACTCCAACGCCTCAACCTTCTCTACCGCCATCCAATCACCCAGGGGATAGGGGAAATCGGTCCCGACCATAAGGCGGCCGGATCCTACCAGGCGCCTCAGGTAGTCGAGGGTGTCCACACGGTAGACAAGCGCATCGAAATAGAGGTTCTTCTTAAGGTAGGCACTAGGAGGTGAAGACGCTTGAGCGGCGCGGGATCCCGAACGAACGGCAAAACCCTGATCAAAACGGCCCAGGTGATAAGGAAAGAACCCGCCACCGTGGAGGACACAAAGCTTGAGGTTGGGAAACCTGTCAAACACCCCGCTATACGTGAGAAAACCCAAAGAGAGGGCGCTATCGGCCGGATTACCACAAATCAAACGCAGACCGTAAGGTCCCATACGGTCAGAACCAGCGATATCTTCTGGATGCATGACAATCAAGGCATCCAATTCCTCCGCCTTCTTCCAGAAGGGATCAAACTCATTGCTGTTATAGTACTGTCCGTTCACATTCGAACCGATGTAACCGCCCGAGAGCTTGAGCTCACGGATGGCATGATCAAGTACCTTTGCAGCTCGACTAGGGTCCTGCAGCGGTACAGCCGCCAGTCCGACGAAACGTTTTGGATGTTGCTGGATGAGATCCTTTAGACCCTGATTATAGAGGTTGCACCAGGCCTCTCCCTTTTCGCCGGCAAGCCGGTAGCCTAGGCTTGCCGTATGCGGCTCCAGTGCAGCGATGGCAACCTTACCTTTGTCCATCATGGCAAGTCTGCTCTCCAGTCCATAGAGATCAGGAGGAATCCCAAACTTCGAGCCGCCGGCAAACGAAAGGGTGGTCTGCCCCTCTTTTGATTCAGCTACCTCCACCCCTAGCGCCTTACCGTGGCGCCTGGACTCCTCGAGCAATCCTGGGGGAACGTAGTGATGATGAATATCAATGGCACAACTATGCATGATCATGCCTCCCTTCTACGTACGGCTCGATTACCACACAGCCTTGAGAAAGGTCAACGTTCGCCAGACTTGGAGCCGAGGGGGCCTGCCCCGTCGGCCTTGCCTCTCCTCGGGGAACGAGCCTTTCGCCCGCGGGCAATGGGACTGTCCTTGAAGGCCCCACCCTATCATGCCCCAGGGTACTTACTCCTCAGGTCTGGGCCTGACGGAACTTCTACGTTCAGGTGCCCGCGGCCTTCCGTCTCGCTCCCCTCGAAGCAGTATTTGTGGGCGAGGGGGTCTGCTCCGAATAAGGGAGATATCCGATCTAAATGTTCTCAAAGAGAGAGAAGATTTGGTTAAGTAGTTAAAAACAGATAGGCAGAAGCCCATTGGCTCCCGCTGAGGGGCAGGCCCTCTCGGCATAATCTGAATCCAGACTCCTCGAGGGAGTAAGCCTTCCGGCCATAGGAAATAGGTTACTGCCTTGAGGGCCACCCTCCAACCCCTTCGTGTCGGTTCTCCAATTGTCGCGGCCTGTACCAACCATCCCTCCCCTGTTCCTCAGGCCTCCACGCTTCCTCCCTCTCGGAAATCCACACACAATGTTTGCTGCCTCGTATCATTCTTTTAAGCCTCAAGCCTCCAGCCTTCCTCCCCCCCCCTCGGTATACTCTGAGCCTCACTTTTAGCCGAGGAGCTCGAGAATCCTTGACAAGACCTCTGCCAGTATCATATTTGTTCTTACCGTCGTCTTCATCAAACTGGAATAAAAACAGAGCGGGGGAAAAATGGGCAAACCGAGAGCCATCGAGTGGCCGGATAAGGCCAGAATTTGCGTCACCTTCATTGTACCTTGGGAAGTTTGGCCGGAGAATTTCGGGACGCATGAATCCCACCAGCGCACACCCGGCCATCACATTCCCCCGCCCGATGCCCCCTTTAAAAAGAGCCTCTCCGCAGTGACCGAACGAGAGTACGGCGATCGGGCTGGGATCTGGCGCCTGCTTGATATCTTCCTGCGTCACCATCTGAAGGTCACTTTTTTGATGAATGGTCTAAAGGTGGAACAGTTCCCGGATATAGTGAAGGAGATCCAGGCACAGGGTCACGAGTTCTCGTCTGAAGGCTATGTCCACGAGTACTCGTTTATGTACACCAAGGACGAAGAGAGAGAGTCGATCCGGAAAACGATTAAGGCATTCGAGTCGGTCTTAGGTGAAAGACCCTATGGCTATCTCTCACCTGGTCATTGCCACACCGACAATACTCTGGATCTAATCACCGACGCCGGTTATGTCTGGTGGGCCGATCCCCTCAACGACGATGTGCCTTATACAGTCCAGTCCAAGGGTCGCAATCTGGTGGTTATCCCGTACAACATAGCAGGGTGTCACGACTACTCTACTTACGGTACGGCGAGGACCCCCCGGGATCTTCTGCAGATATGGAAGGATCAATTTGATTACCTTTATATGGAGGGGGAGAGGGGTTTCCCGAAGTTCTTTTCGATCAACCTCCATCCGTTCGTATCTGGCGTTCCCTATCGGTCCAAGGTAATCGAGGAGTTTCTCCAATATATCAAGGGCCTTCCGAAGGTCTGGTTTGCACGGCGCATTGAGATTGCTAACTGGTGGCTAGAGAAGCGCTATTAAATTCGCCCTCAATCAACGGCCACGATAGGTACTCAACACAGCCCTTGACCATGCGACGAAAGGCCGCATATAATGGCCCCCTCTTTTTATAGAGCTCAATTGAACCGAATTGTGTTTTTAATTGCGGTACTCGAGAAAAAAACATGACAGGAGGTCAAAATGAACAGGATCCTTAGCTTGATGGTCGCAATTTCGCTGATGCTACTCTATGCAACCCAGGGGCCGGCAGCAGCAGCCTCCGGGTCCTTCTTTGAAGGAAAGACGATACGTTTTATTGCCTCATCTTCACCAGGAGGTGGGAATGATACTTACGTTCGGCTTTTCGCAAGGCATATGTCCAAGTACATCCCGGGAAATCCTACAATGATCGTTCAAAACATGCCTGGGGCGGGCGGTGTGGTAGCCGCCAACTATCTTTACGCTAAAGCCCCCAGGGATGGAACGGTCTGGAGCCAGATCAACTCAGGGGCTTGGAACCACCAGATCATTAAAAGCAAACGCGCAAGATTTGATTTCAACAAGATCATTGCCATAGGTTTTGCCAATATTGAAAATTCCATCATGTATGTAAGGAAGGACCGCTTCAAGGGCCTGGATGATATTAGGCAGTCGGGGAAATTGGCCAAGGTGGGAGCAAGTGGAAGAAATTCAACCGGTTATGTCGTAGGCCATATCATTGAACAGATTATGGGTGTCAAACTATTTAATTACGTCCTGGGTTATCCGGGTGCCCGTCAATACAGCCTGGCTCTTCGACAAGGTGAGGTTGATGCATCAGGGAATACGCTTGCTTCGTTTCTAGACCAGCTCGGGGATTTTTACAAAGAAGGAAACCTTGCCATAATGATACAGTCAGGCACATTAGAAAACAAAAGGGATCCGAGCTTTTCCGACATCCCATTGATAAGTGAGCTAGCCAAAACGCCTGCTGCCAAGAAACTGGCAAAGA
>JAZFYO010000042.1:0-3747 GCA_036443615.1 Binatia bacterium
GGATCGCTGAACCGATCGCTGATTCCATTCCTATCTTCTATCCTTTTGCGGACAGCCAATCTTACGACTTTGAGGGAAAAAGGGTTTTGAGCAGGAGAATAAGGAGACTCAAAAGCCAAAGGACCAGAATCGTTCCTCCCATACCCACCAAGGCCACCGTCAGACCAAAGGTCCAGATATCCATATGTCTCTCCTCAAGGTGGGCCTTTAAGGTATTCGGCAGGATCACTCGATCTCGGCTAGGATATCCCCTGTCTCCACTGCCTGGCCAAGCGAGATTTTAATTTCCTTCATGGTCCCAGAGGCCGGAGCCACAACGGGGATCTCCATTTTCATGGCCTCCATGACGACCACCACATCGTCCTCTGCCACTTGATCTCCAACATTCTTCTCTATCTTTAATATCTTCCCAACCATAGGTGCACTAACTAGAGTCGCCAATGTCTATCCCCTTATCGAGTGGATTTCCTACCACCAAAGTGCAGGCCAGATGCCATTTAGTAAAGTTTCCGCTCCCTTGTCAATACGCTCCCCTTTCTTAAGCAGCTACCTTGCTTTTGGATTCATTCTACGATATCAGAAAATGACCCTATTATTGGAGGAAAAAATGGCAAAGCCGGCAGCACAGTCCGAAAACGTCATGGACAACGTTCCCTTTTATGATAAGTGGCAAAAGGGAGAAGGCATACCGACGATCAACACTTTTTTTGTCCAAGACCTAAAGGAGGTTCCCCTGTCTCCCTGGGACCGAATCGGAGGGGACGGGGCTTTTATTAACATGGAAGGGGCGGGACAGGCCACAGGGGCCTATGTATGCGAGATTGCGCCCGGAAAGAGCCTGACCCCTCGAAGGCAACTCTTCGAGGAACTGCTCTTAGTCGTCAGGGGAAGGGGGGCTACAACGGTCTGGAATGACGCGGGAGCCAAACAAACCTTCGAATGGCAGGAGGGAAGTCTCATGTCGATCCCCCTTAATGTCTGGCATCAGCACTTTAACGGACAGGGAAACGAGCCGGCCCGGTTCTTCTCGGTCAACAACATGCCGATCGTTTTCAGCCTCTTCCACAATGAAAATTTCATCTTTAATACCCCTTATGACTTTACCGACCGATTCAATGGTGAACCGGAATATTTTAGCGGCAAAGGGACCTCCCATCCTGGGCGGATTTGGGAAACCAACTTCATTGCAGACACCAGGAGCTTTAAGCTTCAGGAATGGAAAGAGCGGGGGGCAGGTGGCAAGAACGTCTTTCTCGAAATGGCGGACGGGGTAATGGCAGCTCATATCTCAGAGTTTCCCATAGGGACTTACAAGAAGGCGCACCGCCACGGCCCTGGATTCAACGTCATTATTATCAAGGGGCATGGGTTCTCTTTATTTTGGCGCGAGGGAGAGCCCTTCAAGCGGTATGACTGGCATGACGGCAGTGTCTTCGTGCCGCCTGAGAGGTGGTTTCACCAGCACTTCAACACCGGAGCGACGCCAGCCCGCTATCTGCCACTTCGGTTTGGTGGAATCAAATACAGCATGGGAGAAGGTTTTGGCGATATTTCCAAGGTGGACAAAGACGTCAAGTCGGGTGGAAATCAGATCGAATATTGCGACGAGGATCCCTCGATCAGAAAGATGTTTGAGGAGGATCTAGCCAAATCAGGCACGCAAAGCCGAATGGACCCCCAGGTCTACATGAAAAAAAAGTAGGCCCCGTGCCTATCCCAGAAAATCTTCCGTTGGTCTAGCTTAAAACCAGCCCCCATCCAAGGTGCCCTCCAAAGGCCCCCCTGTTTAGACCCGTCGAGCGACAAGGGGAGAGATTGAGGTTCAAGGGGGGGTTATGATAAAGGGTAAGCGTGAGGATCAGCATCCTCCATATTCTTTTCATTTCCCTTGTCCTGGTGTTCGGCGAAGGCCTGGCGGAGCTAGAGGAAAAGAAGGGGAAGATTGCGGGAGCGAGTCACGTCAACTTACGCTCCGGGCCCGGCACTAGTCATCCACCCATAAAAATCCTTAGAATTGGAGAAGAGGTCGATGTGGAGAGGCTGGAAGGCAGCTGGTATCGAGTTTCTCTACCGGACGGAAAGAGTGGCTACGTTTACAAACCCCTGGTCTATCTCTCCGGCCACGAAGAGGCCGAATCAATCCAGGCGGGGAATGCCCCCGGGCAAGAGCATGGGGTTTCCAAGGGGATAGCGGTCAAGGGGACCAACGGTGCAGAGGGAAAGAGTCGTTCCAGGGCCCCGCGCCGCCAAATAGAATTTTCCCAGACCAACCCAGTAGAGAAGGACTCTCCCAAGGACAACCCGCCTCTCACTATGGGAATAGGACAAGAACGCCTCTTAGTGATTGTTATATGGATTACGGCGGCTCTGTGCATTTTCATCCTCGGCTGGATTCTTGGCGGGAACTACTATTTAAGGCGCGACCGCATCTATAGGTCCAAGCTCCACTTCTAGATCCACTGACCACACCGATGGATACCGCCTGGATGCTGCTTTCTGCTTACCTCCTCGGCTCCATACCAACAGGCTTCCTCTTGGGGATTCTCTCCGGCGTTGATATCCGGAGGACAGGAAGCAAGAACATCGGCGCCGCCAATGTGGCCAGGGTCGTAGGTTGGAAGGTCGGATTAATTACTCTTATCGCAGACGCAACAAAGGGTTTCATCCCTGTCTATTTGTCGCTCCACCTAGGCTTTAGTGTAAAGGTGTCGGCCCTTACCGGGCTCTTGGCTTTTCTAGGGCATCTCTACCCGGTGTTCTTGAAATTCCGTGGGGGCAAAGGAGTTGCAACTGCTCTGGGGGTGTTCGTGAGTCTTACCTTCTGGGGATATTCGTCAGGTCCTCTCCTGAGTCTCCTTGTTATTTTTCTAGTCGTGGTCTCTCTGTGCCGTCAGGTTTCTCTTGCGTCCGTGGTCTCGGCCGGGGCCGCCCCGCTTGCCTTCTGGTACTTCTCATACCCGATCAGCCTTGTAGGCCTAAGCCTCGCAATCGGTCTACTTACCATTGTCCGCCATCGTGACAACATCCGCCGTCTCATGGCAGGCGAGGAACCACGTTTTTCCTTCCACTGAAAAACGAGTCAGGTTTCTTAAAATTAAAAAAAGCCACCCCCACTGTGAAGCAGGGGTGGCTAAACACGGCCTTACTTTTTTTAGTTATCTAGAATCACCGTGACGTGCCGACCGCAGCATGACCGGTGATGGATCCGTAGAGAGCAGCACCTAGTACTCGCGTTCTCTCTTGAGCCTCTCGATCTCTCTTCTCTGACGGTCAAGCTCGGCCTGGCTTTGCTCAATTTGCTTCTGTTGCTCGGCGTCTTTCTGCTGCTGGCCCTGGATTTGATCCCCGATGAGGGCACCTCCCAAGAGCCCTACCGCCCCTCCAATAGCAGCCCCTGCACCAGCATTTCCTGTGGCAGAACCGATGATAGCTCCCAGACCGGCCCCTGTTGCTGTTCCGGCAAGAGCGCCCTTTTCTCTCGTGCTTAACGGAGCAGAGCACCCTAGAGAGCCCACCAGAAGAATCAAAACCGCAGCGGTCGCAAAAATATTTTTCATGGTCCCCCCCTTTTTACCCCCGCGCTTACGCAAACTTAGCTAAATTGTAACAGCTTCAAGGGAAAGCTTCAACCAAGAATGCCTCAGGGGGATTGCTTGGCGGTGTTGCCGCGCACCCTACGCCAGGTGCCGGCGCAGAACCCTACCCCCGAGCCAAATCACAACAGCGTCAAAGAGAAGCAAGGCGACC
>JAZFYO010000043.1:0-2324 GCA_036443615.1 Binatia bacterium
TACCTTGAGAGGGAAGGGTTCAAGACCATCACGGCCCACGATGGCCAGAGGGGCCTGGACCTGGCAAAGCAGCATCAGCCAAAGTTTGTGATCCTGGATTTGATGCTTCCGAATGTGGATGGGTGGGAGATCTGTAAGGAACTTAGACAATCATCCAATGTCCCCATCCTGATCCTCACCGCCAGGGAGGAGGAGATGGATCGGGTCCTGGGCTTGTCCCTCGGCGCCGATGATTACGTTGTGAAGCCTTTCAGCCCTAGGGAGTTGACGGCCAGGGTGAAGGCCATATTACGGCGAGTGAGTCCTGATCCGTCCAAAGGAAAAGGGCTGGGGCCTCAAGGGGGACTTGCCTTGGATCCTGAAAAGCGGAAGGTGACCCTAAAGGGCCGGCCTATTTCACTCACAAGTTTTGAGTTCAAGCTCCTCCAAGTCCTGATGGAATCGCCAGGGCGTGTCTTTTCGCGGGAGGAGTTACTCAATCACCTCTATCCCCATGGTGAGGCGGTCATCGACCGTGTCATCGATGTCCATATCGGAAAGCTCAGGCAGAAGATCGAGCCGGACATCTCAAAACCTAGGTACCTGTTGACCGTGAGGGGCGTCGGCTACCAATTAGCCGAATGGGATGAATAATCTAACGTAGACTCGGAAATGAAAAACCGCCTTCTCTGGAAGCTTTTGGGAATCAACATCCTCGTCATCGGTGTGGTCATTCTCATCGTTTGGCTTGCCATCGATTATCTCGCATCGAACTACTTCATGACGTTGATGAAGGAGTACAATATCTCCCCGGCGGCCGTCCATCGCATGTTCCTGGACGCAACCCATCGTTCCCTCATCTGGGCGAGCCTTGCGACCCTAGCCCTTGCTGTGTTTCTTAGCTTTCTTTTGACCAGAAGGGTGTTAAATCCCCTCTCCCAAATGACAGGGATTACGAGGAAAATCGCCGCGGGGGATTATTCGGCCCGCGTGCAGATCTCTTCCAATGACGAGACCGGCCAGTTGGCCTCCGCCTTCAATCGGATGGCGGACAGCCTCCAGAGGATCGAACAGCTGAGAAAGACCATGGTGATCGATGTAGCCCATGAGCTACGCACCCCTCTGACAAACATCCGGGGATATCTAGAAGCGTTGAGCGATGGAGTGGTGGCCCCCTCGAAGGAAACCATGGAGTCCCTTCAGGAGGAAACCAGCCGCTTGGCTCAATTGGTTGAGGACCTCCTGCAGTTGGCCCATGCGGATGCATCCAGGGGAAGCTTACGTCGGAAGCCGATGGATCTCCGGGAGCTTGCGTCACGGAGCCTAGAGCTCTTCCAGCCCAAGTTCGCGGAAAAAGGAATTCAGGTTGAAAATGATTTTCCTAATGGAAATTACGAGATGCACGCAGACCCTGAAAAACTGGCCCAGGTATTCAGGAACCTCCTACATAACGCCTGGCAATACACGCCCACAGGCGGCAAGGTCAGGATCACCATTGAAAGGTCGCCCACGTGGATCAGGTGGATCTTCGCCAACACCGGAGAAGGTATCACGAATGAGGATCTTCCCTTCATCTTCGAACGTTTCTATCGAGCCGAAAAATCTCGCTCTCGTCAACATGGTGGGGCTGGTATCGGCCTTGCCATCGTAAAGGAGTTGATCGAAGCCCATGGTGGCCAGGTGAGTGCCGAGAGTTCCCCCGACGAGACACGTGTCTGGTTCTCCCTTCCCCTATAATCCGGCCCCGACCCTTGATCTTTACCGTATCTTTACAATCGCTTTATTCGTTCTTTACCTCCTTTCTTTAACCTACGGTACGTGTTCGGATGATTTCGACAGGTCGACTTTAAATGCAATGGGAGGTCCTTAGTCCATGAGCTGGGCCTGTGAAGTGATCACCAAGGGGCGCCTGTGGCCGTTTTTTGGGGATCAGCGGAAAAAGGTAGTCAGGGCGGAGTTCGAGTGTGTGAGCCTCACCCAACTTCCTTGGCTCTATACCTGTGCTGTATACCTCACAAAGAGCAATGAAATAGCAGAAGACCTAGTTCAAGACACCTATCTACAGGCCTATCGCCGCTTCAATACCTATGAGGCGAGCACCAACTGCCGGGTGTGGCTCCTCTCCATCCTGCGAAAGATCTTCATTCACCGTTATCGGAAAAGGGTAGTGGAACCGGAAATAATAAATTGGAAAAAGCTCGATCGGGATGATGGGTTTATGGTGGACCCCCAAAACCTGTCTATCTCTCAGCTTAGTGATCGGCAAGTGGAGGAGGCTGTCACGGAGCTGCCTGAGCAGAACCGTCTGGCCCTCATACTCGTGGACATCGAAGAGCTGAGTTACC
>JAZFYO010000044.1:0-6117 GCA_036443615.1 Binatia bacterium
ACATTTTCTCCCATGCAATGAGGAACACTCCGAGGACTACAAGAATCGTTGCCGTCACCTTTCGGGGAGTAATCGGGTCCACTTCTCGAAGGAGAAAATAGGAAAACATCGGCGTAAAGAGAGATGAGCAGCTCGCTAGCGGCGTCACGACGGAGACTCGCTCGAGATTTAAAGCAGTAAACATCGTCAGGTAGGAAAGGAAATTCAGGAAACCCGAGAAGCAAAACCATACAAGGCCGCTTCGGTCGGCCTCGACCAGGCCTCTGGTCCCTAATGTGGAAAAGTAAAGGGTTGCCGCTGTGAGCGCAGAGGTTGTCGAGACGATGGTAGCGCTCAACACTGGGGATGCAGTGATGAGGAGGCCGAATCGGACCAGGTTATCTCGCAGGGCAAAAAGCAAACCGCCTGTCAGGGGAAGGAGCAGATCAATGGTCTGCCAGGTCTTGGCCTCCCCTTTCCAACAAAGGGTGATCACCCCGGTTACAACGAAGAAGGCACCCAGGAGATTTGTCAAACCGGGGCGCTCTCTTAGAAAGACAAACGCAATCAGGATGGCAAACAGTGGCGTCGAATTGATCAGCATTGAGGAGATCGAGGCGCCCAACCTCTCCACCCCCTTGAAAATTAACAGACGAGGGAGGCTGGGGACCACGAGACCGACACCTACAAAGATCAGATTGGTTGACACCCACAGCTTGTCGGTTCCGACGAAGAGCCCGAGGAAGATCCAGAGAAAGATTGCATTGGTGACGAGATTGACCAGCAGACCGCTAAGGTAGTTCATCTTGAGAAGACCGCGGTGAATGGCTACGGTCGAGGCGGCAAATATAAACGAGCTGACGAGTCCCAGAATAACGGCGAGCATCGGCGATGTGGATCAGCCCCAACCCCTTCCATCCCTGGGGCAAGCGGAAGACTTGACCACGGTGCCTGGAAAAAAGCCGGCTCGAATGCAGAGATGACCGGACATCAGCCAGGATGATCCTGGTAAAGTCCTTACGCTTCTTCGGGACCGAGGGATTTCTCCTTCCCCCTTCTTTTTTTGAATATCGAATAGCCAAGAGTGGTCAGGATGATTAGAAATATCACAATGATACTGGGTTGAAGGAGCCAGCTTGCGCCGTAAGCAGCGGTGGAAATCCACAGGTTGTTTTCGGCAATTCCACCCAAGACAAGACCGAGTACAAAAGGCGGCCTAGGCCATTCGAACAGAACCATGAAGTAACCCAGAACGCCGAATATAAGAGCCACAACGATATCGGTGAGATTATTGTGCGCCGTAAATGAGCCAAGGAAAACGAACATGAGAAGAAAGGGGATGAGTAAACCGCCACGGATGAATGTAATCTTGGCCAACTGATTCAAAAAGAGAAAACTGACACCCGCAGTGATGATGTTGGCGATCACAAGGATCCATACCATAGCGAAGGTGATATCCAGATGCTGGTCCAGCATCTCCGGACCAGGGTTAAGGCCCACGAGAAGAAAGGCACCCAGCAGGATTGCCATCGAAGCGCTCCCCGGAATACCGAAGCCGACCGTGGGGATGAGGTTTCCTCCCTCCTTCGAGTTGTTGGCCGCACCCGGCCCCAGCACACCTTCAACCGCCCCCTTGCCAAAACGGCTAGGATCCTTGGAACTCTGCACGGCATGACCGTATGCCAGCCATTGTGATACGGCGCCCCCAAGTCCGGGCAGCGCACCAATAAAGACACCGATAAGCCCGCAGCGCATTGTTAGCCAGAAGTGACGGAAGGTATCCTTGACTCCCTCCATGACCCCTTCAAGCTTTTCGATCTTCTCCTCGACGATACTTGTACCCCTGACTGCCAGATCTACAATTTCAGGAATTGCAAACAGTCCAATGACCACAGGGATGAGGCTGAGCCCGTCCCACAAATAGAGCAACCCCATGGTGTAGCGGAGCACTCCGGTCTGCGGATCCACACCAATCGTGGCGAGCATCAATCCAATGCCCGCAGCCAGCAGCCCTTTATAGAGGTTTTCACCGCTGAGAGAGGCGATAAAGGTAATCCCGAGAATGGCGAGCATAAAAAGCTCTGGCGATGCGAAAAAGAGGACCAGAGGGCGCATGATGGGAATGGATATGGCAAGGATAATGGCGCCCTCGATCCCTGCCACCAGAGAGCTCATCAAGGCAGCCCCAAGGGCCCTTCCCGCTTCCCCCTTTTTGGTCATGGGGTAGCCGTCCATGATAGTGGCGGCGGCGGTACCCTCACCGGGGATACCAAAAAGAATGGAGGTGATATCCCCGGTGGTTCCCGTAATGGCATGCATGCCCAGAAGAAAGGAGAATGCCGAAATGGGATCCTTGATCGTATAGACAAAGGGAAGCATCAGGGCCAGTGTAGAAAGCCCACCCAGCCCCGGAAGAAGCCCCACGATAAACCCCACCGCTGCCCCGATGAGCAGGTATCCGAACGCGGGCCATGACAGTACCTGTGTCAAGCCTGAAAAGAAAGCCTCAATGATCATCTTCCGACTCCCCGGTGATGACCTTGATTCTTCCCGGAATTAAGTCCGTTCCCGACATAGGGACAGGCTGCACTTCTTGTTGGTACTACCCACCGATCAGCTTCTTGAAACGCTCCGCAACTGCCGGCGGTGAATTTACGACTTCCCGTGCCATGGTTTTGAGTTTCTTGACACCGACAGGGTCGGCCTTCATCCTGAGCTTTTTCGCCACAGCATTCGCCTTTGGATCCTTGAGGACAGACATAAAGGCTTTGCTTAAGATATCGGCTCGATCCTGAGGTATTCCCGGAGGGCCTACGTAGGGCCGGCCGAATTCGTTGGCCGCCGTGACCAGGCTTATAAACTTCATGTTTTCATCAGAGACTTTATATTTTTTTGCCAGGTCAAATATGCTGGGTATTTCGGGAGCACCTGGAAATGGCTTTCTGCCGGACTGAAGCAGGTGGCGGTCAAATTTTTTCTTGTGCCAGGTCAGGAAAGGTTCCCGACCGAGGTGGGGAGTTATGGTCATGACCCGACAGATAACTTCCCCTCGCTCCACTGCCAGGTCGATCTGACGGCCACCCTTGTAGCCCAGCACCACCTTGAATTTGATCCCCATGGTCTTCTCGAGAATTTTGGGGATTACATACCCTGAGTTTGCCCTACCTGTGGAGCCGCACTTGGGTGGAGTTGCGGCATTTTTGATGTCATCCATATTCTTATAAGGAGCGTCCGCACGCATGTAAAAGACGTCGGGAGGACGCTCTGGACTACCGATCCAGGAATACTTAGGCCAGTCGTATCTCACCTGTTCGTTGCCGATGACCTGATCAAAGTAGAGATTTTTATTGATCGTCCCAAAGGTCAGACCGTCAGGCTTGGCGACACCATATAGATAGTTGGCCGCAATCCTGGAGCCTGCACCCGGCATATTCTGGACGACGAAGTTGGGCTTTCCCGGGATATACTTCCCCATGAAGCGAGCCATGTGGCGCGACCAGCGGTCGTAGAATCCACCAGGAGTAAACCCCACTATAATTCTAATGGTCTTTCCCTTATAAAAGGGCTTAGACTGGGCCCAGACTTTAGATGCTATCGAGCCACCCCATATGAAGAAAAACAAGAGAGATAGGGTTATCGCTTTGATCAACGCTATCTTTTTCATTGAGCACCTCCTTACAAATTTTGAAACATATTGATCTTCAGTTTTGTCCTCTGCTTCACAAACCCATCCAGAGAAAAATCTTTCACTCAGGAAACGGCAGATGGAGTAATTGTTCGAAAAGCCCCCAATATAGAAGCCAGCCCGCAACCGTTAAAAGAACCGAGAGAACCCATCCCTCTCTCGCATGTATTTTTAGATAAAAGAAAATGACACCGGGAATGCTTATGGAAAAACCAACGAGCCAAACGCCAATGATAAATCCAAAAATCCAGGAAAAAATATTGATGGTGCGCCATTTGGCCAATTCGGGATCAATCCCCTTGGCAAACTGAAAATCAACAGGAGGGGCCCCTGAAGCATTCTTTGTCCTTCCACCTTTTAAATCCATGCCTAGATGGATTACTCCAAGAACCAACATGGGTAATCCGATGACCCAGGGATAGAGGCGCGCCTGAGGCTTCCACTCCTTCGCCTCCCAGACCAGAAAAGCAAAGAAGAGAAGGACCAGTAAATCAAAGACAATATGCGGCTTAAATTTCACCATCGCGCTTTTTGTTTAATCACGCCACCCATACATCCGCTTTGCATTCTCACCAAGAATCTTTTGTTTTGCGGTGTCGGACAGGTCCTTGCGCCCCCGAAGCGTTGAGACCACATGAGGGAACATCCCGTCCCAGTGGGGATAATCCGAGGCAAACAGGACATTGTCCTCCCCTACCCGCTCCGCCGCATAGGGGAGAGACGCCTCCTCCGGCTCGGTGGAGTAAAACCAGTTCCCGTTGGCCATGTACTCACTGGGTTTGGCTTTGAGAAGAGGGGCCTCCGAGGCGCGTTTCTCGTACTCCTCATCCATCCTGTCCATCCAATAGGGGACCCATCCGATTCCACATTCAAGAAAGGCTACCCTCAGCTTGGGGAATTTTTCCGGCACCCCGCCATACATCAACGCAGCACAGTCCAGCATCGTTTCGAAGGGGCGCCCTACCGTATGCTTAAAAAGAAAGGTGTCAAAACGCACCTCTCCGGCAGGGCCGGAGCGGGCGTTATGGATCAGCAGGGGAGCATTGAGTCTCTGCAGTTCCTCATAGATAGGCCAGAACGTGGGCTCGCCAAGATGCTCTTTCATGCCGAAGGTGCCCACGGTAATCCCAACCAACCGGAGCTTGGTAATTGCCCGGTTCACCTCTTTGACTGCGGCCGGCACATCCTGAAACGGCACCAGCCCCACCCCTTCAAGACGAGGGCTCTCGTTGCAAACGCTGGCAATCCAGTTGTTGTATCCCCTGCAGAATGCTGCCGCGTAGTCCTTTTCGGGAAGGCGGGAGACGGCAAATCCCCCGGTAGGAAATAAAACTGAAACCTCAATTCCTTCCTTGTCCATGTCCCTGAGACGAGTTGGCACATCGTGAATGTCCATCCCCAGTTTCCCGTACATGCTGGAATCCCACTCATCATTGGGCAAAAGTGAGCCCTTCCTTCTACAATACGGCTCCTCCATGTGGGCACGGATATCGGCATCGCGATCCCGGACATGACCATCCGCATCGATTATTTTTTCATTATGCATGAATGCCTCCTTGGCCAATCAAGTTATATCGAACACGGGGTTTGAATCCCCGTGTTCGACCAATGGGGAGAGCTGCCACTTCTCCCCTTTGGAAACCCCATCGGCTTTGTGCCCGCCTCAACAGGCGGAGTTTACATTGAATAAAGGACTCTCAAAACAGATCAAGCTCTGACTGACAAGCCTTCCTCGCTCTCACGAAAATCGCACCTGGGCTGGATTCAAGGCGCCGTATTTTTGCTTGTTTGCTGTTATATCCAATGCATCGCGAATTTTTTTGATCCCTTCAAGCTTGTGCGTGATCATTGAGTCTATGTGGATCCGTTTCTGGGCAACCAGACGAGCTGCCAGAACCATATCTTTCGGCTGAGCCAGTTCCTGGGGGAAGAGATAGGTAACCCTCTTGGATCTGAGGAGATTGAAATCAAGGGTTACCGGCTCATGAAAATGCGGAATGCTGAGTATCTTACCGCCTTTTGCCACGCAGGCCACAGCATCCGAAACAGTTGAGCCGCCGGATAGTCCCATCTTGGGGCTTCCGCTTGCAGCTTCAATGACAAAGGGAACACCCTTGCCGTGGGTGAGGTCCATCACCGCTTCCAGCGTATTCTGCTTTGAGGCGTCGATGACAACATCGGTTCCCAGCTTGGCAGCAAGGTCGAGAATCTCGGGCCTTCGGTCAACCCCGATCACCGTGTCGGCCCCTGCCGCCTTGGCACACTGGGCACAGTGTAATCCCATAACGCCCTGACCCAAAACAAGCACGGTATCGCCCAGGGTAACCCCGAGAAGCTGAATATTGTGTACGCAACTCGTGAGCGGCTGAAGCGCGGCTACTTCCCATTTGCTGATGCCCTCAGGGATTTTCCCCAGGGCATCAAGAGGCACTGCCGCGTATTCAGAAAAGCAC
>JAZFYO010000045.1:0-3359 GCA_036443615.1 Binatia bacterium
ATCAAAACCGTTATCCTCACCGGCACCACAACGGAGACCTGCGTTGAGACCACGGCAAGAGGGGCCTACATGCGGGATTATTTTTTAGTTATTCCTCAAGACTGCGTGGCAAGCCCTTACGAGGAATATCATCGCGTCACCCTGAAAATCCTCGGGCAGTTGTGGGGGACTGTGTCGACTTCAGACGAGATCGTAAAAAGCTGGGACAGGGCAAAGCTCCCTCACGCGCTCGCAAAGTAAGCTGCCCCAAACCACAGCAGCCTATACTTCATCCCACATGATTGCAGGGAACTTTCCCCACATTTTTAGGCAGCGAGCCGGATAGTCTTACTATATTGGACTCTGGCAAATGACATTGAGCAGAGCCTGCCGCTTTTCTTCACGAATAACCTTCAAGGCTCGCTTCATGGCCTCCTTGAGTTGGCCTGGCTCCTCCACTCTTTCGGCGTAAGCCCCGCACGCCTCGGCTGTTAACTCAAACCTGGGTGATGGGGTCAAGTCGCACCCCGGGAAAGTCCGGGCTTCTACGGCAACACCCGAAGGATAAAACTCCTTTACCGAGTTGATACTGGCGTTCCATGCTTGATTGTTATAGATCACCGTCAAAAAAGGAATGCCATACTTCTGAGCAATAAAATGACAGGCGGTCGGAACCCCGAAGATATACGACCCATCTCCAACCGCAGCGATCACGGTGTGATCATAGGCTGCTAGTTTTGCGCCGAGCGCCGCCCCCAGCCCCCAACCCAAATGACCTGCGGGAGGCGTGCCAAAATAGGAGCCCGGGTTCTTAAGCTCAACCACCTCATGCAGAGGAGAGGTGGTGCTTTCATCCACCAGTATGGTCTTTTCATCCATCACATCACTTATGCACTTCGAGACCCAGAGGGGATGAATGGGGTTGTCATTTTTAGCCGCCTCTATTTTGCCATCTTGCTCTTTTTTCACCGCCGCATGTTCGCTTTGAATCTTCTTGCGTCGCTCGCTGCATACCTTGCTCAGACCAGCATTACCCTTTAGCTTTCTTTTTAAGATCGCATTGAGTACCGGAAGTGACGTATCCGAACAGCCGGCCATCGCATGATCAACGTGAAATCCCCAGATCGGAATTGACGAAAAAGAGGGATCCACCTCGAGATGAATGACCCTGGCATCGGGCCTCAAGATCTCTCTGGAGGCGTCGGTCCACGGAACATCGACATCGATTAGAAAAATTACATCCGAGTGTTTTGCATATTTCAGCGCCTGAGTGCCGAGGTAGAGCGGATGATCCGTGGGAAAGTTCATGTACGAAGTAGGTCGGGGCTGGACGACGGGGATGGAAAGCAGCTCGGCTAGCTCCACGAGATGACTCACCGCCTCGGGATTTCGTCCTAGGTATTTTGTCACAATTAATGGATCGCTCGCCCCCAAGAGTAAGTCCGCAGTCTTTTCCAGGGCATCCGTATTCGCCTGAACCTTTGCCGGCGGCTTGAAGGCATCGGTAATGACGCGGGTTGTCTCCAAAGACTCACACAACCATTCCCTCGGCAGCGTCAGATAGACCGGGCCTCGCGGCTCGGTCATGGCGATCTTGAAGGCCCTCGGCACAACGGTGGGTAAGTTCTTGTTAGACCTGTTCTCAAAATCCCATTTAACAAACTCGCGAACGATCGATCCCTGATCTCGGGATTCCTGCCTCCAGTGAATAGAGCGGCTCTTGCCTCCGGTTACCTCTCCCTCAGTAATCGGAGTTCTTCCGGAAACCAAAAAGACAGGAACATTAGAGGAATAAGCGTTGATGATACCGCCCAGCGAATTGGCCAGTCCCGGCAGGGTGTGGACCAGAACAACCTGGGGATGATGGGTAATGTTGTAATACCCATGGGCCATGGAGACCGCGGGGAGCTCATGAGGCGAGAGAATAACCTGAGGCCCCGGTCCCTCCACCCCTGCCGACTTGGCAAGCGCCTCGATCAGGGGACCGTGATCCGTCCCCGTATTGGCAAAAAGATAACGGACATTTCCCTCAGCTCTAATCTGTTCCAAAAACGCCTCTGCACCGTTTGCTACCCGAACTTCTTTGATTGCTGTTTCACTCATAGCGGAAATACCCTCCTAATCTATAGGCTGTCCCGGGCACTGGATAACCTCCGGTGCTGGTTTTCAGATAAAGAACCCGTTCACCATTCATCAACTGATCGAAACTGCCGAAAGAGGTCTAGCCTTTTCATGAAAGAAATGAAACCAGTCATCAGTAGTCGTGGAGCACGCTCTTAGCATTTCATCCATTGTCAGGGAATTGATCGATCCCTCGCTTATCTCGTCGATGCGCCGCTCCGGAAGAACTCCGGAAAATTGCTCGTTCCTCATATGGAGCCGAATCTGGGACATCTCCACAATGATCTTTTTAGAAATTTCTATGTCCTCACGGCTTTGGATCAACTTGTAAAGCTCGTCCCTCCCTTCCGAGGCCCCGTGCTCAAGCTCATCCTTCAAGACAATCTTAGAGGCCTCTGAAAGCAGGAACTCCTAATCGCCCCCCTTCAGAGATATCAATCCGTAAAAGACGGCACCGCCCCCCCCGCGAGTGAAAAGGGCAGCGGCCAGCTCGAGCTTCGAGCCGTTTTCCCTCAGCTCAGCCCATCTTCCATGTTCGCGCCTGGAAAGACGATACCAGGGGGCCACTTTCGCCTTCTCTCTTAGCTTTCGCCAGTTAACTTTCTCCCCACTCAGTCCCTCATAGATGTAGGCCAGCATAGCGTAGTGTCTGACCTCTTGATAGTCTTCTGTAAGCTGGTCGACGAAGTCTTCTCTCACTACCGAATCGTCCACCCGGTTTACCAGGTCACACCGTTGGTGGCCTGCAATCTCCTCCAGATTCCTGGCCTCCCGGGCTACCTGGAAGCGCAGCCAACCCAAATGTTGTTCGATAGGGCGCTTGAATTCGAAAAACCTTGCTGCGACCTCAGCCTCCCCAGCCCTAAACTTTGCAACGATCTCCTCAAGTTCGGGTATAGAGCTCTCCATGATCACGCACTCCTCTTTCCGCACCAATGCCGGTCACTCCCGGAGAAGGCAGCCTCCGAAACCCATGCCTATAGGGGAGTAATAGAGGGGTATATAATCTATGATCTCCCATTTCTTATCACCGGCAATTCCCGCACCCACGATCCAGTTTCTGACCTCACCGGTACCGCTGACAAGAATTTCCTCGGACAGCTTCCCCAAGGAGCGTCCGTGTCCAGAGGCGAGATATTCTAAGACCTGACGGTCGAATTTCTCATCTATGGTCGCGTCTTTCCATCCCGGGGTATGCCAGAGACCTCCAGAGACGCCGACGACCAAACGTCGAACCATCTTCACTTCATTCAATACAT
>JAZFYO010000046.1:0-2793 GCA_036443615.1 Binatia bacterium
AGAGCGTGGTGTTCGTCTCCGAAGATGACTATACCTATTATTTCGATAATCTCAACGAATGGAAGCAAGCTTAAGGCTGTAAGATTTATGCCTATTGCCTGATGACCAATCACCACCTCATCGTGGACCCCGGGCCAGACTCAGGTACCCTCGGCTTGTTAATGAAGCGTCTGGCCGGGCGGCAAACACGGTACGTCAATAGACTCGAAAGCCGAAGTGGAACATTGTGGGAAGGCCGATATAAGTCCAATCCGATCCAGGTTGAGACTTATCTGTTGGCCTAAAGCCGGTACAGCGAACTAAACCCGGCACGAACCAAGATGGTCGAAAAGCCAAAAGAGTACCCTTGGTCGAGTTATCGGGCGAAAGTGGGATTGGTGGACAGCGAGGCAATCGACACCGACCCGTGTTATCAAGCGTTAGGTCGAACGCAAGACGAGCGGGCGAGCTCTTACAGGGCCTGGGTGTGCGATGCCATTTCTGAGGGGGAATGGGATCAAATTCGGGCTGCGGTGCTGCGTGGACAGCTCACTGGTACGTACGTATCACTGTCAGACTTGCGTAACTTGCAGAAATCCTGGATAGTGCCGCAGCTGCAAATTTAAGCAAACATCGCAAGTCTGACACGAGGCCCACTATCAATCCGAAGCGGCCTAGTCTTCTTCTCATCGGTCTTCTTCTTTCTTGCCGCCGCCGGAAAAAATTCTATACAGAAAATAGCCGACGACGACGATCCCACCGCTCACGATCGCAAATGCTGTGGGATTGAATACCTCTTTGGTCTCTTTCACATGGCCGCCCGAATGGTCGCCGTTGGCAAAGACGCGTAAGGCCGATCCGGTAATGACGGCCGGGGTCAGCAAAAGGATAAGGGAAAACCAGAGACCGACCAGTCCTTCCCACGCCCTACACGGACGATCTCCCATTCTATCGAACAGGATATTCATTTGACTCTCCCCTAATCGCTCGTAGCATGCGCTACTAATTACTTGGCCTCCGTAGCCAGTCCCGGCTCGGCTTCCTTTGCCGACTCTTTTTCCTGGGGACGGAACGCATTTATAAACACCAGCGCACCAAGGATGAATACGACCGCCATAAGGAGATAGGTTTGAGAATAAAGGTTGAGATCCATCATTTTCCCGGCCACGAAGGCGCCCACCGCGAGGGAAAGGGTATGCGCCGAGGTCATCATTCCCGCCACGGTGCCCCGTTCCTTTGTCTGCACATTCTCAGTGTAAAAGGCTTTGACAATCGGCTCACTGACGTGGATGGTCAACTCGTGGAGAAAGAAAAATATCGCGGCATAGACGAGCACCGGCGCCAATCCCACGCCCAAGGTGAAAGGGATAGAGACGAGCATCGTGTAGCCGATGGTCCTCACCCTGCCGATTTTATCCGCTACGATCGGGATCAGGAAGGAGCCAAGAGACATCGAAATCCCGCCAAGCGCCAAAACGAGCGATGCCGTCATGGGAGGGGTCCCGAGCTTGTTAACGAAGAAGACGGTGTGAAGAGGATGGACCAATCCCAATCCCAACCACATAAGACCATAGATGGGGACCATCTTCTTAATGAAGGCCCAGCTCTCGACGTTTTTAAAGTTAAAGAGCCATCCGGGGCCTTTCGACGCTTTTTTGAGGGTGTCGAGGATCTCTTTTTTCTCTCTGAACATAAACGCGGGAACCAGAGAGAGAAACCAAACCACCAGGCCGGAATAGAGAAAAATTCTATAGGTAGGCAGGCCGACGTCGGGGAGGTTCCCAACGAACAGGAAGGGAAGACCCTGCCCGAACATCATGGCAATTCTCCCCATACCCTGCGTCACGCTGAAAAGATAAACCCTCTCCCCTTCCTCGCTGTTCTCCATGATCCAGGGGGCCTCAGAGCTGTAGTGCAGACCGTCGATCAGCCCGACGACAATACTCAGTCCTATGAGCATCTCGGGAGTCGGGAAGGCGACCATGAAAAAGGTGATAATGGCGCCCATGCCATCCGAAATGATGAAAGATGTCCTTCGCCCGATCTTGTCGACCACCCGCCCCATGAAGATGGAGCCCACGGCGATGGAGCCCCAGAAGATAAAGATCCTTGTCCCCGCAAATCCCGGCGAAAAACCGAGCGCCAGGAGATAAAGATTGAATATCCCCCCGTACATCCCGAACCTGAATGCCATCATCATAAAATGTACGATGAAGAGCTTGGCATTGCGGCTGAAACCTCCGAGAATTTCAAAATATCCCGGTTTTGGTCCGCTGCTTGGTGTTCCTGATCTTTCTGCCATGTCACTGCCCCCTTATGGAATCAGTTAGAAGACCCAATCGGATCCTGTACACCTAGCAAATGATAAAATGAATGATAAGAAGTTGCTTTTAAGGGTAAGCCACAGAGTACGCATAGCTTGGCCCCAACGACCCCCCTACTGGCCCGTAGTCGAGAGTTCAGATGTACCGGGGTGATGAAGCGGTGTCCCGGATCGCCGTTGTGGCGCGGACAGTATCCGAATAACGGGCTGTTATGTCAACCTGAGGTTGGTTTTCCGGGCAGAGCTGTGCCTTGCCTTGAGCTGGGAGAGGGTAAAGAGATGAGGATAAGAATCTAGCTACTTTTCAAAGCAGTCCTGACCATTTTCCTAATAACCTCGCTCACATCTGAACCACAAAGCTTTGCAGCAGATGACAATCAATCGACAACCGTTCCGTTGAAGACCGACGTCAAGGGCCTCAAGGCGCTCGAAGAGGTCATCGTGTCTTTCAAGGATGATCTTTCTGAAGTGAATTGGCCGCGCTCTCCTGA
>JAZFYO010000047.1:0-24851 GCA_036443615.1 Binatia bacterium
GGACCTCAATGGAGATGAGAAAACGGACCGCTGGGTCTTTTTTGATGGGGATGGGAAGATTGCTCGTGTTGAACAGGATGAGAACCATGATGGAAAGCCCGATGCAATTCTTTTTTACAAAGAAGGAAAGGTAGAGAGACAAGAGATATCCACCAGACGCAACGGCAAGTTCGACCAATGGAATTATTTTGGCGCGGAGGGTGAGCTGCAGCGCAGAGAGCTAGATGGCAATGGGGACGGAAAAGCTGATGTCTGGCTTACTTATCTCGAAAATAAGCCCGTGGAGGAGAAGGTTGATAAAGACTACGACGGCAGGGTTGACACAGTGAGCTATTACCAGAATGGCAATTTACAGAAGAAGGAGGAGGATCTGGACGGGGATGGGACGATGGAATTCCGCTCTTATTTTGAGGCCGGCAAAGAAGTAAGAAAGGAGATAGATCATAATCGTGATGGTCAGGCGGACGTGGTGGGCTATTATCGAGATGGCTATCTACACCGACAAGAGGAGGACTTGGACGGCGATGGCAAGATGGACCGAGTTCGCATACTGGCCCAAGGAAAAGTCATTCGCAGCGAAGAGAGCACCCAGAGAAACGGCACCTTTGATCTCATCGATATATTTTCAAAAGGGAAATTAACCCAACGACTTAAAGGCGCTAAGGGAGATGGAAATATCGATACCATATACTTTTTTAAAGACAATGTGCTTGTTCGTAAAGAATCAAATACGGACGGGGATGGTTATTTTGACCTCAGGGTGTTCTATAAAAACGGCCAGAGGGTACGGCAGGAGGCCGACACCAACAAGGACCGCCGAGTGGATGTGTGGGTATTTTATAAAGATACCAAAAAAGTCCGGCAGGACGAGGATCGAAATTACAACGGAAAGGTCGACGCCCGCTATATTTACCAAGACGGTAAAGTCACAAAGCAAGAGCGGGTGACTGAAACAGAGCCTGCCTCTCAGGCCGCAACGTTTTCCTCAACGCAAAAGGAGTTGAGTCGTGCAGCTGAAGGCCATAGCGGGAAGCTGGGAAAAGAAAAAAGGGTTGTGGGGACAGCCCAACAGTCTGTTACAGATGCGAGATAGCGATGAAGGAGCCTGTCTTACTGAGGTTGTTGTTGTCTTTCTTTATCCTTATAGGAGGGTGTGTACCAATGCAGGTACCACCAGCCTCTGCTCCAGCTGGTTCCTCCAATCCGAGCACCCCGCCATCCCCCTCTCAGGTGCCCAGTCCTGCCCAACCGGGGACGCAACCCGGACCCCAGGTGAGCGGTTCCCAAAGGTGGCAGTACGCCTGGGAGCGCGCCATGCAGGGAGTCGCCATGGGAGGTTCAGTAGCTGGGCCTTACGGTGCAGGAGGGGGCTTGATCCTTGGGCTGATCTTCGGCCTTTCCACCGCCGACTCTTATTATGAGGAACTCAATAACCAGATCCAGACCGAGCAGGAGAAGGACAAAAAACTGGAGGCCCAGCTCGAGCAGGAGATAGAACGCCAAAGGGAGCTGGAGGCCAAACTGGAAAAAAGAGAAGGGGCCGAAGAGCCAGAACAGAAGGAAAAGGAAACAGAAACGGCTGAGGATCAAGACCCTAGTAAAGGCACAGGGGAGGCACAATCAGCCAAGGGGGAAGAGGAGGTCGGTTCTCTTGCCTCCTTGGGTAAATTAAAAACCGATCCTGGCACTCCGACGTCTTCCTTTAAAAACGTTAAGGTCATGGATGTTGACGGAGACGGAGTCCCAGACTTGTGGATCACCTATAATCCTCTGAAACCAGATGAGGTCATACGCAAAGAGGAGGACACGAACTGGGATGGCATGGTAGATTCCTGGAGCTACTTTGCAAATTCGAAACTTGTCCGACGAGAGGTAGACACCGACGGGGATGGTGGGGGTGACCGATCCTTCTTCTACAAAAATGAGTCCCTCGCCAAAGAAGAGAGAGACGAAAACGGTGATGGTCGACCGAGCTATCGGGCCATCTATGAGAATGGGCGTCTGGCCAGGGTGGAAAAGGATCTCGATAATGACGGCAATATGAACCTCTGGATCTACTACGACACCGACCAGGCTGAGCAGGTTGTGATGAAAGAAGAGAGAGATTTTAACGGCGATGGAGCGGTGGACATCTGGTCCTATTACGAAGATGGACGGCTCGTGCGCCGGGACGTGAGCGCGGTTGGAATGGACTATCTATCAAAGGAAGAAAAGCCTCAGCAAGAGGTGCTTCCGCAGACCCTTCCCAAAGGCTAACCAAAGATATTTGAAATTTCGGTTGAATTTTGGATTACGGAATCGGGAAAAAGATCACTCGCGCGAAGACGCAAAGCACGCTAAGTTCGGAGAAATAGGAAAACATTTTTCTTTGCGGTCTTGGCGTCTTGGCGCGAAAAACTTTCTTGAAGTCGTTCTGTTGAACATTTTATCGGTAAGAATCTAATCCACGATCCGGGATATTAAATGCTTACTTTACGGCAATCCCGAGATCATAGAAACCGCTTGCTCTACAAATCCCCAGAACTTTGACAACCCGACCATAATCCAGGCGCCTGTCTGCCCTGATAATAGCTGTTTTCTTTTGGCTCCCGCCCCCCAATGCCTTTAAACGACTTTCCAGCGTTTTGAGATTCACCCGTTTGCCGTTTAGCAGTATCTTTCCGCGCGGCCCTAGCTCTATGGTGACTGGGATGGATTTGGTATCTGGGGCGGCTGCCTTAGCCTCGGGGAGCTGAATGTCAAGCTTCTTGGAGGGATCTATCAGGGTAGTCGTAACCATGAAGAAAATGAGCAAGAGAAAGATCACATCAATGAGTGAGGTGAGACCGATCCCCACTTCTTCCTCTGCCTCTTTTAAAAACTGCATTTAATCCTCTTGAGCAATGGCCCGTGGGCTCTTTTCTTTAGGGTTTGCCAACCCTTGCTCCTTGGAGCGGAGGGGCACGGCTGAGGCCCCGGACCTATAACCTTCGTACGCCAGATCATCAATCAGGGCCAGCGACACCTCTTCCATCTCGAGAACCCTCATCTCGACCTTGCGCTTGAAATAATAGTAGGCGGCCAGCGTGGGAATCCCGACCAGCAGGCCGAAGACGGTTGTGATCAAGGCCTCTGCGACCCCTGCTGCAACGGCACCAGGATTTCCCGCCATGCCAAATCTTGCGATCACGTCGAAGGAACGGGTCAGACCGAGCACTGTACCAAAGAGGCCAAGCATGGGGGCGATGTTGGCGAGGAATCCTAGAAGCATCAGATTTCGCCGCAGTACAGCCGCCTCGTGCTGGCCGGCCCCCTCAATGGCCTTCTCCACGGCGTCGATCCCGTGATCAAAGCGCATCAGCCCGGCCCGAAGCAGACGGGAGAAAGAGATGTTGTTTTCCTTGCAGGCCTGAATGGCCCGTTCGGTTTCTCGCCTATACCAGTGCTTCTTGATCTCTTCTATAAAGGAAGCAGAGATGATCTTCCCCTTGCGTAAGTTGATGGCCCGTTCCAGGATGATCGCTAGGGCAAAGATGGAGCAAGCGAGAATGATGTGCATCGTGAGCCCGCCCCGGTGATAATAGTCGATTAAGGAAACAGCAGGTTGGGGTTCAGGTGGGGCTTCAGCCCCGAATCCAAGGCAGGGAACAAACAGGAGAGACCAACAGAGAATCCAAAAAACTTTGTAGTTCAAAGCTTCCCCCCTTAAGGCTGAAGGTCTTCCTCGAGTGCGGGAGGTGGTTCATGGGGTTGCCTCAGGTTTTCTCTCCTGCTCCGTTCAATCTCCCTCTTGATTTCTACCCTGCTCTTACCCAGTCTTTCTACCTCTAGACTAAGGCTCTTCTCTTTCTCCAGGAAGACTTCCAGCTCCAGGGAACGCCGCTCTCCGCTCCTATAGAATACCGATACCGTATCTTTGCCTACAGCCCCGCCACTCGCACGGGCTAATACCTGAATCCGATTGAGACCTTCGACCACTGGCAACGCGGATGAGAAAAAACCGTCCGATGCCAGGCGCAGTTGAGATGCCCTCTTACCGGTGGTTTTATTGAGAACCTCGACGCGCTCGACACCGACTACAGAGACATTCTCCAATACCGCTAATATATCCGCCGGCCTGACCACCGGTGTGAAAATACCACCGCTCTGCTTGGCAATCCCCACCGCAGCCCGAGGATAAGATAGCGCTTCTTCCCCTAGGGCAAAAACATGTATCTTGATGCCCGCCTTCTTGGAAATGCGGGCCGCGTTGATCGCCAGATTGGTATCCTCCGGAGTTGCACTTTTTCCTCCGCCGATGGGCAAGGTCGGAAATCCATCAGTCAGGAGAAAGCTGACCTTTATTGCGTCCCTTCTCTGCCGACTCCGTCCTAAACCGCTCAGCTCCTTGATGCCCAGGCGAATTCCACCTACCATGTGCGTTCCCCCATAGGGGCCTATTTGAAGGACTTCGTCCAGGGATTTCCTCACTCGGTCAAACTCATGGGTCAGGGGCTGGAGCACCTCAGCCCTCGCGCCAAAAATTATCAAACCTACCCGGGTGGTCTCGGAGTTGAGCTGAGAGAGAAACCGGCGAGTTGCCGCAACCTCGGCGGCCAAGATGGAATTTTTCAAATCCATCAAACCTGGGTCACCCATGCCAAAGCCGCGGCCATAGACTCTGATCTGCCCTCCTCCCCATCTCCGTGGCGCTGATGAAGAGGAGAGATCAGAATCGCCGAAGTCCACCCCTGCATAGCGGGAGGTACTTGCGGAGACATCGAGGATAAAAAAGATATCCACATTGGGCCTGCGGGCCTGCCCCATGGATACTTTTCCGCTGACCAGGATCACCTCCTGGTCCTGGTTAATCTGGGCGCCGTTCTTAGGGGAAGTAATCCGGACTTTAGGCCTCCTGGCTTCATCCCTTCCTACGATAGCCTTTTTTTTCGGTCCATCCACCTGTCCATGGAGGGCTGGTTCCGACACCTTCTTCTTTTTTACTATCACAGAATCTTTTTTGATGAAGCCGGAGGCCCGTCCATGTTTGGATTGTATCTCAAGCCAATTATCCTGATCATGGACTACTTGAACCTTTGTCCCCGGCTTTATGGTGACAATCTTCCGGGAATCTTCCCGGGGTTGACTGTATACGGAGGTCGGACGAAGAACCTTGTATGGGCCTGGAATTAATTTTGCTAGAGTCGGTGGCCTGTCAGGTGTTGGTGCCTCTGTCGGCCCCAAGCCCTTGTTATCCCCGAATGCTAGGCCCGCCACAGTTACGATCAAAAAGATTACTATTGAGGTTATTAGGATCTTCCGCATGGTGTTGATTCAATGTAAACCCCGCCTCTTGAGGCGGATACAAAGCCGATGGGGTTTCCAAAGGGGAGAAGCGGCAGCTCTTCCCTTTGGTCGAACACGTGGATTCAAACCCCGTGTTCGATATAACTTGCTTGGTCCCATACGTCTTTATACGACATCCCCTTTATGTGGGCAACTTCTTCGTTGTTTCCCTACCTCCTCCCTATCATTATAACTTTTGTTTTTTCTCTGTGGTTCCTTGACCCCGTACCACAGAACGCCCTGCACGTGAGTGCGACGATGATCCCCGTGAAATAATCTCCTCTGTCAAGACTTTAAAGACTCCTCTAGCCGCTATTTCACGGGGTGTTGGGGGATCATTTGCATTATCAAAAACAACCGTGCTAAAATACTGATAATGAAGATGATTTGGAGAGTTCCTCCCTTGGGTCTTGTGGCCCTTTTTTGCTGGACAGGGCCCCTCTTTGCAGACTACAAGCTTGTTCTCAAAAACGGTCGAAGCATCACCGTTAAGAGATACCGGGAGGAGGGCGGAAAAATCAAGGTCTATAGCCTTGGAGGGGAGTTCGCTATAGCCAAGGATCAGATCGAGTCGATTGTCCGGGTCGAGGAGGGCAAGGGTAAGGCCCGTCCCGTTGCAAAGCAATCCCCAGTCGAGGCGGCAGAGGCAAGGCAAGAAAAAGAGCAGGTGGCCACTCCCGGTCCCTTAGGAGGAGGTGGGGTTGAGGAGAAAAGGGATGAGCCTGTCGATATCCAAGAGAAGGCTAAGACTCCAGAGGAGCTGCTCGAGGAGAGAAGGGCCAAAGAGGAAAAGAAATACCAGAAAAGAGTCGAAGTGATAACGGGTCAGATCAAGGCGCTGATGGATCGATATTCTCTCGCCACAAAAGGGAAAACTGGTAATGAGCCCACTATCCTCGAAACTAAAGAACAGATCCAGGCGCGGACCGCCGACCTTATGTCGAGATTGAGGGATGAGCAATACAATCCAGGAAACTCCAATAATCCAGGGGAGGTCGAGGTGGTCACCGGGGGCACATTCGGGGGTGATAAGAACAAAGTCCTTCGTCGTGGAGTAGTTCGTCCAAGGGTCAGGAGTCCCTTGCCGGCCTATAGCGCGAAGGAGAAAAAGCTCAGCAAGTTGAGGGCTCAGATGACTGCGCTGAAAAAGGAAAGGGATAAGCTGATTCAGGAGATGAAAGCGAAGAAGTTCGATACGGGATCCCTATTCTTGCAATAAATTCTTTAAAATCAGAATTCAAAATCCAGAATTCAGTACCCAGTAGTCAGAATCCAGAATCGGCAATTTAGCGGTCAGAATTCAGTAGTCATCGCTGGTGTATCCTGACTTCTTATTCCCTGATTAGATATATTCCACAGCAACTCTTAGTGCTAGAAGGTAGCTGTGGACGCCGAAACCGCTGATCTGTCCAACCACCGCCTCAGAGATTAGAGACCTCTTGCGGAATTCCTCCCGCTTATAAATATTCGACAGATGGACCTCGATGGCGGGGATCCGTGCATCCACTAAAGCGTCCCTCAAAGCTACGCTGGAGTGGGTGTAGGCACCCGCGTTAATAACGATAGCGCCAAACTGTGTGGGTGACTCCTGGATCCAGGTGAGCAGCTCTCCTTCGTGATTCGATTGCCGGATCTCCACCTTCACTCCAAGCTCCTTTGCGACGGCCTGGATCTTTCTGTTGATCTGGTCCAGCGTCAACCGACCATAAATTTCAGGTTGCCTCTTGCCTAACAGGTTGAGATTTGGCCCGTGCAGTACCAGCACTTTCTTGTTCTTAGCCATCTAAGAGCCCCCCCTGCTGGCTATTTATCCAGCGGTTCAATGACTCCAAACGCTCAGAGGCCCTCTCCTTTTCCGCCTTCCCGGACTCCTCTTGTCCCAGGCGATCTCTGAGATCCAGGATCTTCTGCCATAACTGCCTTTCCCCTTCGGTGGCGAGGTAAATTTGGCGATAGATCTCCATGGCTTCCCAGAGATAGCCTTGGCTGATATGAAGCTCTGCCATAGTCTCGGTGACGAAGGCAGTGTCCAATTTAGGATCTGGTTTCTGCCAGAGCTCTTCCAGGCCTTTGGCGATCTTTTTAAGACCCTCATCTCTGCCAAAAATGCCTTCCAAAGAGCTGAGGACATGCAAGGCCTCGGCATACCTTCTTGACAGATATAGGATTCGGCAGTAGAGCAGCAGACCACGGGCGTGCCTAGGGTTATTCTGAAGGCAACGCTCGATTGCCTTCAAGGCATCGAGGAGTCGGCCCTCCAGCCGCAGGCTCTCGGCGAGGTCGACAAGCTCCGATGGACTAGATAATGATGCGTTCAAGGTCATCACCTACCCTTAAGATGCCAGTCGCGATCTAAAATTTGTCTGACCACGTGCTGTACAGAGTAAATTCTAGGTGAAGGCCGATTTCACCGATTCTCGCCTGCGATCTTTTTTTGTATCGGGACCAGCTCGGCTAAGATCTCTTCTGTGGACAGCCAGTGAAATTGGGTCTTTCCGATCCCGCCACAAAGAACAAACTTGATCTTCCCTCCCACTGATTTCTTGTCCACTTCCATTTTATTGGCTAGCTCCTGGAGCTTTATGCCGGAAGGAAGCCCTGTAGGTAATCCTGCCCCTTTGATGAGGTGGTGGATGCGCTTGAGGCTGTTGTCATCGCAGAGGCCTTCTCTCCTGGAGATGGCCGCAGCCTGTGCCATGCCGATAGCTACCGCTTCCCCATGCAAAAAATGCTCGTATCGAGTCAGGGATTCCAATGCGTGGCCGATGGTGTGGCCAAAGTTGAGGACCGACCGGTAATCCTCCTCGTGTTCATCCTTTTCGACTATCCCGGCCTTGATGGCACATGAGGCGGCGACTGCTTTCTCTAGGAGGCCACGGTCCAGACTCAAAAGGCCCTCCAGGTTTTCTTCCAATAGAGTAAAGAGTTCAGGGTCTTCGATAATCCCGTATTTAATGACCTCGGCAAGACCTGCCACAAATTCCCTTCGGGGCAGGGTCTGGAGTACTCCCACGTCGATGAGGACGAGCCGGGGTTGGTAGAAGGCCCCGATGAGGTTTTTCCCTTCGTGATGGTTGACCCCGGTCTTCCCTCCCACGCTGGCGTCCACCTGGGCTAATAGGGTCGTGGGAATCTGGATGTAGGGTATCCCTCTAAGAAATGTGGCTGCGGTAAAACCGGCAAGATCGCCGATTACCCCGCCACCCAATGCGACCAGGGAAGAGCTACGCTCGAACCTATCACTGATCAGCTGGTCGTATATATTGGCGAGGGATTTTATATTCTTGTGCTCTTCTCCCTCGGGAACAAAGATGGGGGTGACACGAAACCCGGAACGGCTCAGTGATTCCTGGACTGAATTGAGGTAGAGATCTGCCACTGTTTGGTTTGTGACAATGCCGACTTTTTTTCCAACTCCTGCCTGCTTCAGAAGCTCGCCGGTCTGGTAAAGGAGTCCCTCTCCCAGATTGATGGGATAGGTTCGATCTCCAAGATTGACTTTGATAGTGTGCATTTGTGAAAATCGAATTCACTAGTCAGAAGTCAGCATTCAGAATCCCCCATTTTCCTTCCGGCTTCTGAATTCTGGCTCCTGGATTCTGCTCTTCCACTTGTATTATGTTGTACCGCCTTTATGATTCTCTCAACCACCTCATCCACAGATAGCTGATCCGTGTCGATGATGAAATGGGCCTGGCGGTATACCCTCTTCCGCTGCGTTAAGAGTTCTCCGATGCGACCTAATCTGTCGCCTTCTTTGAGTAGGCGCCGTTTGTTGCCAGATCCCGATCTTCGGAGCAGGGTTTCGGGGGTAGCCGTGAGGGAGATAAGGACGCTGCGCTGTTTGAGCAGCCGCAGGTTTTCCGTATCCATAACGGCGCCTCCTCCGGTGGCAACCACCTGTCCGTCCCGGCTCAGAACCTCTTTCATAGTTTCCTTTTCTAATTTTCTAAAATAGGCCTCTCCCTTGCGGGCAAAGATCTCCTTGACCTTTACTCCTTCCCTGTCCTCGATAGCCTGGTCGAGATCCACAAAGGGCCGCTTAAGGCTTTGGGCCAGTTTCTGACCGACTGCGCTTTTACCCACGGCCATGAACCCGGTGAGGACGATGTTCTTTTGGGCGGTTTGAAGCAAAGGCTCAGATGTTTTTGATTTGTGTTAGATAGCCCTCGCAGTTTCGCGTGATCTCTCGTAGAGAGTCGCCGCCGAATTTCTCTAAAAAAGCAGCAGCCAGCTCGAAGGCCACCACGGCCTCCCCCACCACGGCCGCAGCCGGTGCGGAGCAGACATCGGAACGCTCCACCGAGGCGTCTGCTTGCTGTTTTGACCTCAGGTCCACGGATTGCAGCGGGCTCATGAGCGTGGAGAGGGGCTTCATCGCAGCGCGCACAATCAGTGGGGACCCGTTGGACATCCCCCCTTCGGTCCCTCCCGAATTATTCCTGCCACGGTAGAATCCTGTAGGGACGATCCTCGGTGTCCCCTCAGAAACCATCCGTTGTGGGTCGAAGAAGATCTCGTCGTTGACTTCTGAACCCCTCCGACGCGCCACCTCGAATCCCATACCGATCTCTATTCCCTTGATGGCCTGGATACTCATCAGGGCTTGGGCCAAATGGGCGTCCAGTTTGCGATCCCATTGGGCGTGGCTACCGAGACCTGGCGGAAGCCCGGTGGCCACGACCTCGAAGATTCCTCCCAGGGTATCGCCCCTCTTCTTGCACTCGTCGATCAGGGCGATCATCTTTTCCTCGGCCTCTCTGTCGGCGACCCGAACGGGGGACTTCTCGGCGCGCTCAAAGATCTCTTCATAGGTCAGCCCGTCGGATTTGGCCTCGACATCTCCTAGAGAGCGAATGTAGGCCCCCACCTTAATGCCAAACGGGTCGAGCAACTGCTTACAGAACGAGCCCACTGCGGTCCGGGCCACGGTCTCGCGGGCGCTGGCCCGTTCTAGGATATTTCGGATATCGGAGTGGTCGTACTTGAAGATACCGCTTAGGTCCGCATGTCCCGGACGGGGTTTTGTCACGGAAATGGTCTCATCCCGGTCCTCCGGGAAGGGAGACATTTTTTTGGTCCAGTTCTTCCAGTCGCGGTTTTCAATCCCCAAGGCCACCGGTGAGCCCAGTGTCTCTCCCCAACGGATGCCGGACCGGATCTGGACTTCGTCCTTCTCGATCAGCATCCGCCCGCCGCGACCGTAGCCCTGCTGGCGCCGCCACAGGTCGTGGTTGATCTTATCGACATTGATCGGGAATCCCGCCGGGACCCCCTCGATGATGGTAGTGAGACAGGGTCCGTGCGACTCTCCGGCAGTAAAGTAGCGCAGCATAATTGTATATTACCCCAATCTCTTTTTTGAGACCAGGGGGGTGGAAGCGTATGAGTGAGTTATTCGTGAACCGTTTGACGATGAACGGCTGACGTGTGGCGAAAAGCGCTGAAGCTAGAGGCGGATCGTATTAACTCCCCACGGTTTTCCTCATGTTGTCGCGCCAGAGCTTTTCGGCGGATGGCAGGTCTTGCGAGCCCCCCCTGATAATGCGGGGCGTGATAAAGATCATGAGCTCCTCAAAATCCTTCTGCAGGCTGATAGTCTTAAAGAGCCAGCCGAGGACCGGAATGTCTTTAAGATAGGGGATCCCGGACTCATCCGTGGACCGAGTATCCTTCATGATTCCTCCGATGACTACTGTCTCTCCATCCCTGACCAGGACATTGGAGATCGCCTCTCGGCTAAGCTCGTCAAAGGGGACGACTGAACCGCCCAATGTATTCTGGGCAATGGAGCTCGATTTCACACCGATGTTCATGAGAACGTAGCCGTCGCTGGAGACTTGGGGGGTCACGCTGAGGGTGATGCCTATGTTCACCGATTCTGTGGCAACTGCAGATCCCGCCGCTGCCGCTGGCCCGCTTGCGATGTTGGTCGTGCCTGTGGGCAGGGTAATCCTGACAATCCTCAAGCTCTGAATGGTCGACTCTACGTTGTTCAACGTGACAATCGAGGGACGGGAGATAATCCTGAGATTGCCCTCAGCCTCGGCTGCGGTTAAGGTCGCATTAACATTATCGAAAATTCCCACACGGTCTAGGATTACTGAGTAAGTTAAACCGAGCGGGGAAAGAGCACCCGCGCCGGCAAAAGGTGGTCCGGCCGGGGCATTGCTGTCGAATGTGGCGGTACGGCTCGGTGCTGTTCTGAGATTTGCGGTGAAACCCAGTTCGAATCCCAGCGACCTGGCAAAAGACGGGGTGGTCTCAATCAGGTTGGACTCAATCAGGATTTGAGCTGTGCGGGTGTCGAGTCTCCTGACGAGCTCGTTGGCTTCGTCGATGTTTTTCTTAATATCGCGGATGACGAGGGTGTTGGTCCGCGCATCGGAGATCACCGATCCCCGACCACTCAAGACATTTTGAACCTTGTCCTTAAGTTCATCAACCTTCGCGTAGTTGACGTTCACATAGGATGCCTGGAGCGGCTCCAGCGCCTCCTCGGAATCTCGGGCTGCCCTAATGGCATCCCTCTCTGCGCGCAGCCGCCCCACAGTCGAGATCCGCACCACGTTTCCCACCATTTCACTTCCTAGGCCATTGGTATCCAGCAGGATGTCCATTGCCTGGTCCCAGGGGACATCAACCAAGCGCACCGTAACTTTTCGGTCCACGTCATCGGTGACAACAATATTGAGGCTGCTGATCTCGGCGAGCAGACGAAAGACGTTTTTGATGTCAGCGTCTTTGAAGTCGAGGGAGATCCTCTGTCCGGTGTACTCTTTCACTTTTTTGGGAGAAGGGGGCTCTTGCTGAGCCTCAGGAGACTCAGAGACGGAGGGTCTTTCCCCAGCCACTCTCGAGTCCGCCCGCCTTCCGCCCTTGACCAGTTGCAGATCTTTCTTCGCAGTAGAGTCACGGTTGATAGGGCCGATGATCATTTTGAGACCGCCACCCTCCGGCTCGATGACGTAAGCTGGAACGGGAACGGCGATTGTCTCTGCGACCACGCGGAGGTATCCCTCACTGGAACTGATTCTCACGTTGCTAATCAAGCTGGTATCAATATCAAAGTTGTCGAGCTGCGCCCGGCGTTTTACATCCCCAAAGACATCGAGGACAATTCGTGGCGGTCCGGTAAGAGTGAAATGGCGGTATTGAGTTACCGGTTCGGAAAATTTTGCGTAAATCGTGGTTTGCCCGCTGCGCTCAATGACCCGGATGTCTTGGACCTTAAAAACGTCCTCGAGCGTGGTTTCCTTGATTGGTTTCGGAGGCTGATTAGGCTTTTCCGTGGTCGGATTCGGATTTTGGGCGACCGTGACCGGAGGGGTCGTGGCTGATTCCTCCGGCTCTTGGTTGACGACGCCTGGAGTGCAGCCGTTGAGACCACCTGCGAGGATGAGGGAAATCAAGGGAGGACAAATCTTTAAGCAAAAATTATTTCCAAAAATATTCATAAGTTCAGCACCTCACTCAGTACACCAGTTTTTAGTCACTGGGCAGTTTCATGTTGACCTCACGGACCTTGCTGGTGCCAAAGATAGGGTCGCGGAATTTTTCTTCGATCACGATCTCGCTGGGTCTAATGGCCTTGACCTTTCCATCGTATTGGCAATCGCCGATTGGAGTCCCGAGTTTGATGACATACCCAAGGCCCGTACTGTCCTCGACCATGGCCCTCGGTTCGCCAATATTCCACACGATTGCCACAAGTTTTAGCTGGCTTAAGTTGACTTGTTGCAGAGGAGAAAGGTTCTCTTCTCGACAATGCGCGGGCACTTTGGCGGCTGCTATTCCAATTCCCATCGGCCGAAAAGGATCGCGCTTCCCTAGGCGGGAGTAGCGGGGCCTCCCAGGCCTATCTGGCCTTGGCGTGGGAATGGTAAATGCATCACTCCTAGCCTCGCTAGGCTTCTTGCTCCCAAGGGCCGCTCCCAGCTTGGCCTTTGCCGTGTTTTTAAGTACCTCCAATTTGTTTCCTATGGAACCAGGTGCCTTGCGAAATTTTTCGACCGCCTCTTTGGTCTTCTGCGACGGGGCCTCTCTTCCAGCTTGACTCCAATTCTTATCCGGGATCAGAAGGATGCCGAAAATGGCGAGAGCTATGGAAAACTTCCTCATAGTACCCTTTACCCTATTTCTTTTTCTTTGCCGCCCTCTGAGCCGCAATTTTGGCACGTTCAGCTTCATCCAAGAAGCGGAACGTAACGGCCTGGGTCGAAGTCTGCACAGACAGCTTGGCGCCATTAATCTTGGGATTTCTCATCTCAATGTTTCTGACATTGACCAGTCGGTTAAGCCTTCCGACCTCATCGAAAAAAGTGACAACGTTATGGAAGCCTCCGCGAACCACGATGTCCACCGGGATCTCGGCATAAAAATCCCGAGGGTTCTCGCCCTGGGGCCGAAAAATCAGAACCTCTAGACCGGCCTCTCTTGCCTTGGCAGAAATGTTGCTCAGGAGTTCAGGGATCTCTTTGCGACCAGGGAGTTGGGTTACGGCCTTATTCAGCATGCTATCAAGCCCTTGGAGCTGCTTTTTAAGCTTAGGCAGATCCTCTGTAAGCTTCCTCTTTCTATCCAGGTCGTCCTGCACACCAGTAATCTCCTGTTGTAATGCAAAGATGCGTTGGGAACGCGGGGAATAGTCAAACGACCAATCCACCCCTATGAGTAAAACGATAAGACCGATTAGGATCCCAGTCTTTTGGGCCTTGGGGAGGAATAGGATTCGATCTAGTATCTCTTTCACTTTAGCCTCTATTTTTAATGTCCGGCACAGGGCCTTTTTTCGCTTGCTGAGCTTTCGGAGGGAGCTGATAGAGGAGCCCCGATCTCATAACAAATTTTTTCAGACTTCCCCCCTTATCCTTTACCTGGGTGGTTTCAATCAACTCTACGTTTTGAAAATAAGGAGACGAGGAAAGTGCCTTGAGGAATTCTGCGATCGTTTGGTTGTCAACCGCGAGGCCACTGAGCGTCACGGTGCCTCCCGACTCTTTAAACTCTGTTAGCCATAGTCTCGCGGGGGTCGATGAAGACAGGCTCTCCATGACCCGCACCGGCCCGGTCTTCTTTTTGCTCAACTCGTCAATGATTTTTAGTCTTTCGTTGATCGTTTTTATGTTCTTATTAAGATCGGCTACCCCTTTGGCTTTGGCGTTGACGACTTTGATCTCACTCTTAAGCTGACCGAGTTGATCCTCAAGGCCGGACAGCTGGGAGACTTGATTTAAAAATACCGCACCCAGAACGATTACAGTCAAGGCCAGGGACGCCCCTGCGATGACCAACTCTTGGCGTCGGCCGACTTCAGCCTCTTGTTCGCGTGTGGGTAGGAGGTTAATGCGAATCATTTGTCCCCCAGCCTTCTGACGGCAAGCCCTGCCCCGACGGCCAGGGCGAGCGCCGACTCATTTAAATAGTCTCTGTCAATGTTCCTTGCCACGCTAAACCCGCGAAACGGCTCCGAAAGTTGTACATTCACCCCAAGTTTTTCTGCTAACACCGGGCAGAGACGCCCAACCTTGGCACTCCCCCCACTTAGATAGATATTGTGTATTCCCTCCTCGCCCGCCATCGTCCCGTAGAGGCTCAAGGTCCGGCTGATCTCTTCTGCCAGAGAGATGCATGTCGGCTCCAAGAGAGGTCCCAGATCTACGTCCTCTTTACCCTCTAACAAACCGGTGATCTTCAGTGCCTCAGCTTGGTCAAAGGATATCGGGAGTTGCTGCGTGAGGGACTCGGTGAACGACTCTCCCCCTACTGGAAGATCTCCGGTAAAGGATGAGATTCCGTTCTTAAGGACATTGATGCTTGTGTAGCGTGCCCCGATGTGGATGAGACCGATGACCTCATCTAGCTTGGGCTCGTAGCTGATTTCATACATGTTCTCTAAAGCAAAGTAATCGACGTCCATGATGGCCGGGATTAGCCCAGCCTCCATGATGGCATCTGTATAACTCTGGACAATCTCCTTCTTAACGGCCACCAACAGGACCTCCATTTGGCTTCCGTCTCCCAGATAGTTCAGGATCTGGTAGTCTAGGTTGACATTTTCTAGGCTTTCCGGGATGACGTTGGTCGCCTCGAACTCTACGTTTGCTGCAAGTTCTTCTTCCCCCTGGGCCTGGAGTTGAATTTTCTTAATGATGACGGCTCTACCGGGAACCGACGAGACCACATGAGTGGCCTTGACGCCATTCGACTGGATGAGGCTTTGGATAGTTTCTGCTACGATCCCCACTTCTACTACCATATTATTCTGAATGGTGGTGGAGGGCAGGGGCAGGACGCCCAGGTTGGATAGGTGGTAGCCGTTCTTCTCCGCGGAGACCTCGACCAACTTGACGGAGCTCGACCCGATGTCTAGGGCGACAAGTCTCCCTTTTTCTCGGAAGGGATTAAAGGCTGATAGATTGAATGCCATCTTTATTGTTTGAATACCCTGGACTTCTGGTTGATCTTTAGGCCCAGGGCCAAGAGGATTTTTCTCTTGGTTTCCAGCCGACAGCTCTCTCCCCTTTCAATCCGGTCAACGGTCAGCGGGGAAACCCCTGCCAGTCTTGCAAGCTCCGTCTTGCTCAACATCTTGGACTCGCGGATTCTTCTAACATTGTTTGTCGGTTGCACGCTCTGACTCAAAGCCTTGAACTACACCATGCTCAACACAAATATTATCCGCCCATTCCACGACAATTGTCAATCTGACAATTATGCATAATTTAGTATATTTGGGTTTATTTTTTCCTTCTCCTAGATGTTGTACCAGGCATAACTGTATTCTACTAGATATAGATGGGGTGGTCCCTTCAACCGGGTGGTTCGAGATTGCTTTTCCCCTTTTGAGTGGATAAAAGTGCGATGATGAGTGGGGTTGGGAAAAAATTTGCTCACGTGGTCATTCCCTCTCCCTTGAAGGATCCCCTCGTCTATTTGGTGCCATCAGAGCTTGGAGCCGGTTTAGAGATTGGGATGAGGGTCTTGGTCCCTTTGGGGAAGCGGAAGGTCACAGGGGTGGTGGTGGACTTCACCGCTCAAACCTCACTTCAAAAGGTTAGAGAGATCTTGGCCGTCTTAGATGATCGGCCAATTCTCGACGCCGCACTGTTAAAACTCTGTTATTGGATTTCAACCTATTATGTCTCTCCGATCGGCGAGGTCTTAGCCACAGCCCTTCCCCCTCTTTTAAGGCTGGAGAGCCAGAGGATGGTGGTTTGCCGGGAAAGGTTCTCCGGACTGGGCGGGAGGCTCGAAAGGGAGATTTATACTGAAGTGGAGAAAAGAGGCAGGGTTTTGATTAAGACCCTGTCACGCCTCTTTTCCGGAAGAGGGCTCTATCGGGCCCTTGATCGTTTGGTTTCGATTGGGGCTGTGGAGATAAAAGAGAAACTTAAAGAGAGTCGACATGGGGAAAAAGATCAGGGGTTGGAAAGAGAACCAAAGGCGGGATTAATCGCTCAGCCGAGGTTTACTCCCACGCAGGAGCAGGAGGCTGCACTTCAAGCGATGGGGGAGAGGTTGGAGAAGGGCGGGTTTGAAACCTATCTCCTTTACGGGGTCACAGGGAGCGGGAAAACGGAGGTCTATCTTAGGGCCATGGAGGCTGTTAAGGAGCAGCAGAGGAGAAGTCTCATCCTGGTTCCCGAGATCTCTTTGACCCCCCAGTTATTGGATCGTCTGTGGGAGCGCTTTCCAGACCAGGTTGGTGTGCTCCACAGCGGCCTGACACCGACAGAGCGCTGGACCCAGTGGTGGCGCATCATCCGAGGAGAAGTGGTGGTGGTTGTGGGAGCCCGGTCCGCAGTGTTCTCCCCCGTGCCGAATCTGGGGCTCATTATCATCGATGAGGAGCATGATTCGTCTTACAAGCAAGAGGAAGGGCTTCGCTACCATGCGAGAGACCTGGCCGTGGTGCGGGGTAAGATCTTGGGATGCCCGGTGCTTTTAGGCTCTGCGACTCCATCGGTCGAAAGCTTTCAGAACTGCCGTCAGGGCCGTTATCGACTTCACGAGTTGACTGAGAGAGTCGAGAATAGGTCGCTTCCCAATGTAGAGACGGTGGACCTTAGGCTCGAGGCGAGGGAACAGAGAAATAACGTCATTCCTCCATCGCCCAATGACAGCGTGTTCTCTACGCCGCTTAGGGAGGCGCTCCAGGAGAACCGTGCCCGTGGTCAGCAGAGTCTGATTTTTCTTAACCGTCGGGGGTTTGCGAACTTTCTTCAATGTAGTCTCTGTGGCTTTGTCTGGCGCTGCCCCCATTGCAGTATCAGCCTTACCTTTCATCGCAAGGAACGACGCGTCAGTTGTCATCACTGCGGTTTCCTTAAACCAGTCGGCGACCTATGCCCGGGATGCGGCCAGCGGACCCTCGCTGGAATTGGATATGGCACCGAGAAGATAGAGGAGGAACTCCTGCGACTTTTTCCCGGGGCCAGGATTGCCCGGATGGACCGGGACACAACCAGCAAGCGCGGGTCTCAGGAGCGCCTGATTCGCCAATGGGAGAGGGGTGAGATTGAGATTCTTGTAGGAACGCAGATGATTACGAAAGGACACGATGTCGCGGGCGTTACGCTTGTCGGCGTTATTCTTGCAGACCTTTCTTTAAATCTCCCTGATTTCCGGGCTGCAGAGAGGACATTTCAGTTACTCAGTCAGGTTGCGGGTCGGGCTGGGAGGGGAAAGGAACCGGGAAAGGTAATTATTCAAACCTTTTTACCGGAGCATTATTCTTTCCAATTTGCCTTGGCCCATGATTATCCGGGGTTTTTCGCCGCCGAGGTCGAATTTCGCAGGGCGCTAAACTACCCCCCGTTCAGTCGCCTGGTGCATCTCCGGTTTGAGGGACCCAGTTTGCGCGAGGTTGAGCAGAGGGCAAAGTTTGTGGGGCAGAGGTTGAGGAGGCACCAAGAGGAATGGCAGGGAGCCGGAAGGATAGAGGTCTTAGGGCCCGCTCCGGCCCCGATCGAAAAGCTGCGCAGCCGCTACCGATGGTATATTCTCCTTAAGGGGAGAAAGGGTTCTCCTATTTTGGAGTTGGCAAATGAGGCACGGGCCTTATTCCCACGTGGGGGGGTCCGCCTCTACATTGATGTAGATCCTTACCACATGCTATAAAATTACGCATGACCATGCTGGAAATTCTCAAATACCCCGACCCGATACTGAAGAAGGTTTCTCAGCCTGTAGTAGCAATCGCAGATGATACGATTCATTTGATAAGGGAAATGGTCGAGGCGATGTACGCGGCACCTGGAATAGGACTGGCGGCTCCACAGGTGGGTTGGTTGCAGCGTATCATTGTGTTGGATGTGGATTATGAGAATCCGAGGAAAAATCTTATCACCCTAATCAACCCGGAAATACGTAATGCCGAGGGAGAGATCGTCTGGGAAGAGGGCTGCCTGAGCGTTATCGACTTCACGGCGGAGGTCAAAAGGGCACAGCGAGTGCAGGTCGTAGGCCTAGATGAAAAAGAGAAGGAGGTGAGGGTTGAAGGGGAAGGGCTATTAGCCGTGGCTCTACAGCACGAGATCGATCATATCAACGGGAAACTGTTCATCGATCGCATCAGCCGACTGAAGCGCGAACTGTACACGAAAAAATTGAAAAAGATGTTGCGCACCGGGAAGACCCAGCCCGAAAGTCCCCGCTTAATGATCTGAACCATTCTTGGTACTGGATTCAGCCTGCTAGATTCAGAACCCGATAGTCAAACCGTCAATGTCACAGTCGTGGCCTATCGTTTTTATGGGGACTCCTGCTGCCGCCGCCGTCTCCCTCGAACGCCTCTTGGAGGGTCCAGATCCGGTCGTGGGAGTCGTAACCCAGCCGGATCGTCCTGTGGGGAGGGGTCAAAAGACGGTCCCTGCGCCTGTGCGAAAGATTGCTGAAAGCCACCACAAGCCTGTTCTCACTCCTGATCGAATCCGTGATCCGGACTTCTTGGAAGCATTAAAGCATTGGGCTCCTCGGCTGATTGTTGTTGTGGCATACGGACGCATCTTGCCGCGCTCAATTCTTGATCTCCCCCCCGCGGGTTGTGTCAATGTTCACTATTCCCTTTTGCCCAAGTATCGGGGTGCCGCTCCGGTCCCCTGGGCCCTCCTCAACGGGGAAGAGAGAAGCGGGGTGACGACCATGAAGCTGGTTGAAAAAATGGATGCAGGGCCGATTCTCATGCAGGAAGAGGTCCCTATTGCCCTCGACGAGACCGCTGCCTCGCTTGAAGCTGAGCTGAATTCTGTAGGTGCGAGGCTCTTATCAGAGACCATCCGAAGACTCAAAGAAGGTAGCATCGTAGCTAAACCACAAAGGGAGGAAGAGGCTACCTATGCGCCGATGCTAAAAAAAGTGGATGGACAAATTGACTGGACGCAATCCGCCGAAATAATCGAGCGACGGGTACGGGCCTTTCACCTTTGGCCATCGACGTATTCCTTTTGGAACGGGCAGCTCGTCAAGGTTTTTAAGGCAGCGGTGGTCGGCGCTGAAGAGGAGGCGGCTGCCGGCGAGGTGGTTAGAGCAGATCGTGGGGGGTTGTGGATAGCCACCGGCCGGGGGATCCTTAGCCTGGAAGAGGTGCAGCTAGAGAATAGAAAGAGACTGCCTGTCGCAGAGTTCCTTAAGGGGGCTAAGATTGAAAAAGGTGAGCGGCTTTGATCCGGATGGGGATAAGGGAGCTAGGGAGTTCGCGGTCGAAATTCTTTCTCAGGTAGAAAGAAGGAAGGCCTACGCCGATATCCTACTAGACCATTCCTTGAAAGGATCTTTACTTGCAAATCGTGACCGGGCACTCTTGACCCAACTCGTTTACGGGACCTTGCGGTGGAGAGGCAGAATCGACTGGCTTCTCAGCAGGGTTCTTCGTCGTTCCCTTTCTGCCACAACCCCGTATCTGAGAAACCTGCTTCGGTTAACCCTCTACCAGGTTCTCTTCCTCGATCGGGTCCCCGACTATGCGGCAGTGAACGAAGGCGTCGAGTTGGCCAAGAGGAGGGAAGGCAAGAGTTCCGGCGGTTTCTTAAACGGCGTCGTTCGAAGGGTCCTGAGGGAGAAAGACAGGCTTCATTTCCCCCGTGTCGACGATGACCTCATACAATACCTCGCTATCAATTGGTCTCATCCTGATTGGCTGGTTAAAAAATGGTTGGGGTATTTTGGCAGAGAGGAAACGGAGATGCTTTTGCAAGCCGATAACGAGGAATCCCCATTGGTCTTGCGTGCCAATCGCCTGAAGAACAACAGAAACGAGCTGCTTGAAGCCTTGCGGGCGGCTGGAGTGGATGCAGCACCTGCTCCTTGGTCCCCGCAGGGGATACAGGTGAGAGGTTCGTCACCGGTGGATAGGCTCACCGGGTTCCAAGAAGGTCTCTTTCAAGTTCAGGCAGAGGCCTCACAGCTGGTCGGTCACCTACTTGACCCCAAGCCTGGAGAGCGCGTCCTGGACGCCTGTTCGGCACCGGGAGGCAAGGCAACTCATTTGGCAGAGCTGATGGCAGATCGTGGAGAGATTGTAGCGACTGACATTTCGAGCCGGGGTCTTGAGCGGGTGCGGCAAAATGTGCAAAGGATGGGGATCAGGTCGGTGCGCCCTTACCTGGTCGATGTAACGAAGGGCTTTGAGGGACCGCTGGTATCTTCTTATGACCGCATACTCGTCGACGCGCCCTGCAGTGGTTTGGGAACATTGCGCTCCCACCCCGAGGCGAAATGGCATAGGGACGAGAGCGATATCAGGCGTCTCAGCCGGCTACAGAAAAGTATCGTCAGGGAGGTCACTCCCCTACTTAAGCCCGGAGGGGTGCTGGTCTATGCGACCTGTACCCTCACCCGGGAGGAGAACGAAGAGGTGGTGTATGAGCTTCTCGAAGGAAGAAGGGATCTAGTTTTGGAAGAGGCCTCTCGATATCTCCCTGAAGAGGCCCGGCAACTCGCGTCCGGAAATTTTTTTCTCACTCTGCCCTACAGGCATAACACCGATGGATTTTTTGCAGCTCGGATGAGAAAGGCTGGATAGGTGAGTTCAATAAAGATTGCCCCCTCCATTCTGTCCGCCGATTTTAGCCGCCTGGCGGACGAAATTCGGGCCGTCGAGAAAGCCGGTGCTGACTGGCTCCATCTCGACGTCATGGATGGCCACTACGTTCCGAACATCACCATTGGTCCTATTGTCGTTGAATGGATTCGCAAGGCGACGGAGTTACCGCTAGATGTTCATCTGATGATCACCGATCCGGACAAGTATGCCCCGGAATTCATCAAGGCGGGCGCAGGTTGGATTTCGGTGCATCCCGAGACCTGCAAGGATCCCAAGTCTAGCCTAAAGAGAATCCGTGAGCTCGGGGCCAGGGTATCGATTGCGGTCAACCCTGACGTCGGACTGGATAGGGTTGAAGGTTACATGGAGGACATCGACATGATCCTCATGATGACCGTTTTCCCGGGCTTTGGAGGCCAAGCATTTATTGAAGATGTTCTTCCTAAAATTGCCAGGGTCAGAGATCTTGTCAGGGAGAAGGGCCTGCAGATTCTTATAGAGGCGGACGGGGGGATAAAAACCGACAATATTTCTCGCGTACTCCAGGCAGGGGCCGAGGTGATTGTATCTGGATCGGGCATCTTTAAGACCCCTAACTACGGCGAAACCATCGGGAAGATGAGAGGGGCCGCGAAAGGCCTCTGATCCCTGTTGTTTTCCCTCTTTAATATGTTACCTTGAGTCCTGTCGGGGCGTGGCTCAGCTTGGTAGAGCGCACGGTTCGGGACCGTGAAGTCGCTGGTTCAAATCCAGTCGCCCCGACCATCTCTCCTTTCTTTAATTCCCACGGGCTGGGACATTTCAGCCTGTCCAAGTACCCTCCGAAAACAGGCAGACCCGTGTGCGTTAGGCTTTACTACGCAGGCCGTATATCTCCTTGACTTACATTATTTATCAGCCACTGCTGCGCTAACCCCTTTTGCTCGGCTATTTCATTGTTTAAAATATAATTCTGAAATGGCTGAGGGGTGTTCTGAGAGAGAGGAGATTACTCCAAGCCGTGAGGAGATTTACAAATGCATCGACATGCTAAATTCACAGGAGAGACGCGTCGTACATCTTATCATTTTAGATTCAATGTAAACCCCGCCTCTTGAGGCGGGTACAAAGCCGATGGGGTTTCCAAAGGGGAGAAGAGGCAGCTCTCCCCTTTGGTCGAACACGGGGATTCAAACCCCGTGTTCGATATAACTTGATTGGAAAAAAGAGAACTTGATGTCTAATCTATTTCATAAGCAGGATATTGAACAGATCGAAGCCAGGGGAACAACACTGGAAAAGGCCGCATCTCAAATCGAATTGCTGAGGAGGGGGCTTTCCCATGCTCATTTGCAACGGCCTTGCACCGTAAGCGAAGGAATCACCTTAATAGAGAAGGGGGAGCTGGAGAGACTCTCGGAAGTCTATTACCAGGCCCGTCTGTCCGGCAGGACCTCAAAATTCGTTCCGGCATCTGGGGCGGCCAGCCGAATGTTTCAAGCCTTAGTCTCTTTGAGGGACCGGCCTGAACTGACGCTTAGCTCTGCTGAGGCGGAAAGAGCCGGTCCCGATCACGGTGCCTTGATCCAGTTTATGACCGGAATTAAGAGGTTCGCCTTTTACGATGATTTAAAATCAGTCCTGCGGGAGAACGGGTTGGATATCGAGGACCTGATAGCAAAGAGGCGGTACGCCGAAATTTTGGCAGACCTGTTGACCGACAGAGGTCTCAACTATGCTAGTTTGCCAAAAGGCCTTATCAAGTTTCACCGTTATCCAGACCGCTGTCGGACTCCCATCGAGGAACAGCTGGTTGAGGCAGCGGCAACGATCCAGGATAAGAATGGATTTGCTCGAGTTCATTTCACGGTTTCCCCTGCACATCAGGAGGCCGTAAAGGCGCACGTTGACGAAGTCCGCTGCCGCTACGAGAAAGCGCTCATAAAATTTGAAATCATCATTTCAGTTCAAAAACCCTCGACCGACACCCTAGCGGTAGATTTAGACAATCGGCCCTTTCGGGATAGGAATGGCAAGCTCGTCTTTCGACCGGCGGGACACGGAGCCCTTCTTGAAAACTTCAATGACCTTGGGGGAGACATTGTCTTTATAAAGAATATAGACAATGTCGTACCGGACAGACTGAAGGGGGAAACGTATATTTACAAAAGAGCATTGGGCGGATTTCTGATAGAGTTGCAGAAAAAGATATTCGGCTATCTTAAGGATCTCTCCAAGGCCGGGGTGAGTGAGCGGACCCTTGGAGAGGCATTTGAGTTTGCCCGCTTCAGGCTCTCGATTGTTCCACCGGACGGAATTGGTCGGAGATCCAATGAGGAAAAGGCAAAGTTTCTCTTCGCCAAATTAAATCGCCCCCTAAGAGTTTGCGGTGTGGTCAGGGCTCTTGGTGAGCCAGGGGGGGGGCCTTTCTTGGTGGGCCAAGGAGATGAAGCAACATCCGCGCAGATTGTGGAATCATCTCAGGTGGACCTGGAATCGGCCGAGCAGCGAGCCGTCTGGGCATCCTCAACGCATTTTAATCCTGTTGATCTTGTATGCGGGGTTCGTGACTACCTTGGAGTACCATTTGGTCTCTTGAATTTTGCCGACCCCAACTCCGGCTTTATTTCTATCAAATCTATGGATGGTAAAGAGCTTAAGGCGCTGGAGCTTCCTGGTCTTTGGAACGGTGGTATGGCTCACTGGAATACGGTATTCATTGAGGTCCCGGACATCACCTTTAATCCGGTAAAGACGGTGTTTGACCTGCTTAAAGAAGAACACCGAGCCATTTAATAAATACAAAGCTTTGCTGGTCGAATTTGAGGCGTAGGGTGGATGGGCCGTTGCCTTCTATTATTATATTATAGTAGGCGATTCGAATCACTTTGCACCCTCTGTTGACTATTTGGACCTTAAGAGTCTATATTATTTAGTCTTTGCTCGGGTGAAGGTTGATCAGACAGATTTGTAGAAGGGAAGGGGAAAATGGCGGCAGCGACCACTGAAGCAGTTATGGAGGCCTTGAAAAAGGTTCAGGACCCGGAGATTCACAGGGACATTGTGAGTTTGGGGATGGTTAAAGACCTCGCGGTGGAGGATGGAAAGGTTTCCTTCACCGTGGAATTGACCACGCCTGCGTGTCCTCTGAAGGATAAGATTGAGGGTGATTGCAAGAGCGCCTTGGCCGGGCTGGAAGGGGTGAAAGATCTGGAGATATCTTTTGGCGCACAGGTTCGTGGGAGCAAGGTAGGGGCGGGTCAGACCGATCTGCTACCCACGGTAAAGAACGTAGTTTTGGTAGCGTCGGGCAAGGGGGGAGTGGGCAAGTCCACGGTAGCGGCCAATCTAGCGGTTGCGTTAAAGATGCACGGGGCGGCCACGGGGCTTCTCGACGCGGACATTTATGGGCCGTCGATACCGATCCTGATGGGGGTGAGGGAGGAGCCGAGGAAGGTCGCGGTGAATGGGGGATTTAAGCTAGGGCCCCCCATTGCGCATGGTTTACCTGTGATGTCGATAG
>JAZFYO010000048.1:0-3936 GCA_036443615.1 Binatia bacterium
GTTGGCGCGGGTGACACGATCGAAAGAGTTAAAGGTGACCCAATCGGCATGACCATCGTTGAGGTCAACAAGCTCATGTATTTCGACAAGGATAATCTTGATGGTTTTAGAAAGACCCTCGATGTAAAAGCGCTCTCCCCGGGTTGGAGAGTCACATTTGAAGGCCGCATAGCCAAGGCAAAGACTTCTGCTGTCACCCAAGAGAAATATAGGACATTCGTTGTTGACCGTAAGGAACCAGAGAGCGGAATCATCACCTCTTTTTATCTCGTGCCGGAAGACGGTAAACCTCTGGCTCCTTTTTTGCCCGGACAGTTTCTGCCCTTGAAGCTGGATATACCTGGACAGTTTAAACCTGTCTTGCGGACTTATTCATTGTCTGACAGTCCGGGAAAAAACTACTATCGGCTGACCATCAAGAGAGAGCCGGCGCCGCCCGACCGGCCAGACGTCTACCCGGGGGTTTCCTCCACATACTTCCACGACAGCGTGAAAAAAGGTTCGAAGCTCTTGGCGAAGTCCCCGAGAGGCCGGTTCACCTTGGATCCTAATAATGAAACTCCTGTGGTTCTACTTAGTGCAGGAGTCGGGCTTACACCTATGATCAGCATGTTAAATGCCATCGTCGAGAGTGGCTCTAAGCGGCCAACGTGGTTTATTCACGGCAGTCGAAACAAGCGGGTGCATGCCATGAGCGAGAATGTCCGCCGGGTTGCAGCTGAACACGAAAACGTCCGAGCTCACATTAGGTACAGCGAACCATTACCAGAAGAAAAAGTAGGGCGTGACTATGATGACAAGGGACACGTGAACATCGAACTCTTGAAACGCCTTCTTCCCGGGAAGGATCTCGATTTCTATCTCTGTGGTCCAGCTCCGTTCATGAAATCCATGTTTAATGGTCTGCTTGACTGGGGTATACATCAGGTCCGAATTCATTATGAGTTTTTCGGGCCGGCCTCTGTTCTTGGTGGGGATAGGGCAAAGGTCTCAACGCCAAAGCGTGCCGCAGAGGCTACCGAGTGCTGCGGGGAGATCGAGGTTGCGTTTTCCAAGTCGGGTGTCAAGGCCAATTGGAACCCCTCCTTTGAAAGCATTCTCGACCTGGCTGAGGCAAACGGATTGAGCCCAGATTACAGCTGCAGGTCGGGAATATGCCACACATGTATCTGTAAGATCGAGGAGGGAGAGGTGGAATATGTTCTGGAGCCGCTGGACCCGCCCGATCTGGGATCGGTGCTGATCTGCTGCTCCCGGCCCAAGACCAATATAGTAGTCGAGGTGTAAAAAGGGTTAGGGCTAGCGCTGGTCTTTTGACTGAAAAGGAGAATCTGATGAGTGCAACGGTATTCAAGGATTTCCAAAAAGAGGAGATGGAGCTTCACTTTAATCCCAGAGCGGTGGTGCCGGATTACTCCAGGTGGGCTGAGGAGAGAAACAAGGCAAGTCTGAGGGCCCGCGAAACCCTAAAATCGTGGCTCGATGTCCCGTATGGAAACTCTCCGCGGCAGGCGATGGATATCTTCCCGGCAGGTAAGTCGGCCGCTCCGGTGCTTGTCTACATTCATGGAGGCTACTGGCGGGGCGGAAGTAAGGAGGAGAATTGCCATTTCGTCGAACCTTTCGTGAGGGCTGGGGCGACTGTGGTGCTTTTGGAATATGATCTCTGCCCGAGCGTGACGGTTTCAGAGATTGTCCGACAGATGCGATCTGCCATTGCCTGGGTCTACGGACATATCTCGGAATATGGAGGCGACCCGTCGAGGCTTTACATCTCCGGATTGTCCGCCGGCGGGCATCTCGTGGCCATGGCCCTCGCCCATGACTGGGAGAAGGAAGGCCTTCCGCGCCACTTGATCAAGGGGGCAACCGCCATCTCTGGAGTCTATGACCTCGATGCCGTTATTTACATCAACATCAATGAGGAAGTCCGACTGAATCCAGAGACCGCGCGGGAAAACAGCCCATTCCTTCATCCACCTCTTCCCTATACACCCTTAATTATCGCCGTCGGCGGAGGCGAGCCCAAGGGCTGGAGGCAGATGTCGGAGGATTTCTTTGCGCTTTGCAAAGAGCGGGGAGTAGAGTGCGAGTACCTCGAGATTCCGGATGCCCACCACTTTGCGATGTCGGCGCGTCTAGCGGAACCTGATGGTCCCCTCGCCCGCGCTATCTTTAGACAGATGGGTTTATTGCCTCCTCCCAGGGGCTGATCTACAGATAAGATGTAGTGGATTTTGACGGGAATAAAATAAGGAGGGGAGCATCAATGTTTAGGAGACATTTATCGGTTCTTTTTGCTTTCTTGATCCTTGGTTTTGGTGCCGAAGGTGCTGGAGCGGCCTCATCGGAAATGATCGAAAAGGCAAAGGCGGAGGGAGAGATCTCTTTTTATACAAGTATGAACATCGGAGAGAGCAAGCCGCTGCTGGATGCGTTCAAGAAAAAATATCCTTTTATCCGGCCCAAGCTCACACGCATAGGAGGTACGGCCATTGCCACCCGTATGCTCACCGAGGCCCGGGCAAACCGTCACCTTTGGGACGTGAGCGCCCCAACGCTCATCTATGGCAGGGAAGTGCTCAAAAAGGGTATGGTAACTCCCTATCGGTCTGGCGAGCGGAAATTTTACCGTAGTGAGTTTAAGGATAAGAAAGGTCTCTGGACCGGGGTGGTTCTGAACACCTCAGTTATGGTGTACAACACGCAGTTACTCAAGCCGGATCAGTACCCGAAGCGCTACGAAGATCTTCTACGTCCTCACTTCAAAGGCGGCAAGATTTCCATGGATACCCAACTCTATTTATGGTTCGCGGGGCAACTCAGAATCCGTGGGAGGGAAAAGGGTCTGGAGTTTATGCGCAAGCTCAAGGCGCAGGATCCAATATTCCGCCGCGGCCGGACTTCACAGGCCCAGGCCGTCATTGCAGGCGAGATGCCGGTTGCCGTGGAAGTCTACGGCCACCGGGCGTAATCATTCAAGTCTGCCGGGGCACCGTTGGATTGGGTTGCCGTCGAGCCCGTACTAATCCTCCCGTTAGCCCTCATGCTGAACAAGAACGCCCCGAATCCGAATGCAGGGCGTTTGTTCATCGATTTTGTTCTCTCCAAAAGTGGCCAGGAGGTGCTGCGAGATAAAGGACGCATACCGGCCCGGTCTGATGTGACCATCGATCCACCGGGGCTGCTCAAACGGGACTGGAAAGTGGAGGTTGTGGGCCTGAAGGAAAACTTGAGGACGCTGGTCAAGTTTTACGGCGAGGTGTTTGGGATAGGCAGGTAAGGTCCGACCCCCGCGAGCAAAAATGTAGATTTGATCCTGTGTTCTACTTGTTATAGTCGGCCGTGGAGATACGGTTGGGGAAGTGGACGTCGTCGTTCTTACAGGCGTCGATGATGAGCTTCGAGCCCCAATCTTCACTCGGGTGAACCGGGTCGAGGCGGCTTCCCTTGACACGGTTGATGATCGCAATGTCAGTGGCGGCGTCGACACGCGTGGCCACGGACCAAAGCACCTCCTCCTCGTCGTACACGTTGATGTCTTCATCCACGACGATGACGTGTTTGATAAGCTCCGATGCGGTGAACGCAGCCATGGCCGCAAGCTTCGCCTCGCCCTCGCAGCGCTTGTCGATGCTGATGTAGCAGTGGAAGCGGCCGGCACCGCTGAGCGGCAGGCAGACACCGGTGACTGTCGGTACGACGCTCTGCACCTTGCGGTAGATGCTCCCCTCCTTTGGGATGGCGCCGAGCAAGAGGTGGTCGGGATGGCCGGCAAAAATGTCCATACAGATGGCATCGCGGCGGTGGGTGATGGCGGTGATCTCCACGATGGGCGAGTCGGTGGGTGGGCCATAGAGTCCGGTAAAATCGCCGAACGGCCCCTCCGCGCCACGTTCGTGAGGCAGCACACGGCCTTCGATGATCATCTCGGCA
>JAZFYO010000049.1:0-3059 GCA_036443615.1 Binatia bacterium
GCACTTCCGCCCTACACGGGAGAATCAAAAAATCCGGCTGGTGGCACCACACAGAGATGGCCTTGCTGAGATCAAATGCACTACGCATCACATGGCCGAAGCGGTTAACGGGGTCTCCCTGATTAACGTTGTGACCCCAACAGCAGGTCACGAGGCTATGTTTGAGGCCCTGATTCCCCTGCTCAGTGCCGACCAGACTGTTATCGTTTGGGCTGGTAGATTCGGTGCTCTACGTCTTGCGAAACGCCTCTTCGACACTAGTGGTTCCGCAAAAAATATTACGATTGCAGAAACCAATACTCTCCCCCACGGATCGCGCCTTACAGGGCCTGCTGAGGTTACAGTCTTCTACTTGGCTGTACGAATCTTCGTGGGGACGATACCAGCGGAACTCTCTCCCTCTCTTGCCGTGAAGCTTAGGTCCTTCTGCTCTGTAGCCGTCCCTACGCGAGACATCTTGTCTGCCGCTTTTCGAAACGCTGCAGTGGTCATATACCCCGCTGGAGCTCTGTTGAACGCTGGCCGAGTCGAGTATTCGGGTGGGGATTTCTACATGTTCCGCGAAGGTATTACCCCGTCTGTGGCCAGAGTGATTCGGGCTCTATATGGGGAGATGGAACGCGTGGGGGAAGCACTTGGTTTGGACGTTGAACACTATCCGGAAGAGGCCTTTAGACCACCGTACTCCATTGAGGCTCACGAATTTAGCGACCCCTCGGGTCGCCCTGATACGTTCCGGAACCTAAAAGGCCCGACATCCATCCCCACACGCTACCTTTACGAAAACCTGAGGGATGCCCTTGCTGTCGTTGCAGAGCTTGGGCGCATCACAGATGTGCCCACGCCTGGGATCGATGCCATCATCCGGTTAGGGGGCATGCTCACTGGTGAGGATTACTGGGCTAACCGGCGGGGCCTCGAAACCTTGGGACTCTCCGGTCTCAGCGCAGACGAAATAGTGAAGAGAGTAAGGGAAGGTTTCTCGTAGAAGCGCTCTCGGTGGCAGTTTGCTACGGCAAAGGGGCCAAGTCGGAAATAGAAAGCGGGTCACAAAGCGGGTCAGACTTTCTATGACCCGTGTCAAGCCCTTCTCTGTTTGTTTTCAAGCTGCCTGGCGCAGGCGCTGCCGGGCCATGTTGGCCAGATAATAGTTCTCATCATAAGGCCTATGGTGCTCCCACATTACGAAAATGATTTTCAGCCACTTTGCCTCTAGAGCTCGCAACGCTCGATGATGACCGCTACCCTGTGCCCGTTGACTCCGATAATATGCCTCGGCCCACTCACTTTAGCGTAACGCGACAAAGGCTAGCCAGTACACCGCATAACGCATGTGTTTGTTACAGGCAAAGCGAAAGCATACGATCTGACTTTTCCCACTGCGCTTAGTGACGGGGACCGTCCCCGCTTGGGCTTGAAGGTGCTTAAAGGACTCCCATCGGCCTTGGGCGTCTCCCAGCTCAGCCCAAAGGGCTGGTAAAGTGGTGCCACTCTTTCCTCCCGGCAGCTTCTTGGTTAGTTCAGCCGCCGGCATGGAGGCGAAAAAACGCTCCACCTCCTCCCGGTACTCTTCCACTGCTCTGACCGCAACCCCAAGCTGTTCCACCAACACTCTGACCAGCCACGCCTTGGCCCTCACCACGTGCTCAGGTATGGGTAGTTGTGGACTCTTAAGTTCCTCCCACAGCTCACCCGTACGTGCCTCCCTCAGCCGATGCAACCGCGCAAAGTTCCTCCACCTCTTCTGCTTAAGCTCACAGAGAGCCCTCGGAGTAGGATAGCCCTGAAGAAAATCCAAAGCCACCTGGCTGCTCAGATTCCCAAACACCTCTAGGGGACGGGGATAATACTCCTTCAGGGTAGCCGTAAGCTGGTTGAGTAGCCGAGTCTGGTGACGCCCCAGCCTATGATGATCCCGAGTCATCATCTTTAGCTCCTGGGCCTTCTCCGAGTTAGGCAGCAAAGCCATAAGGTGAGCATGATCGGTCCTTAAAAACTCCGCCAGCACCCAGGCATCAAACGGATCACTTTTCGACTGGCTCATCCGAAACCGATCACGTACCCGATCCAGAGCCTTCGGGTTAATGGGGTAGACCACTACCTCATGGTCCAAAAGGAAATCCACAATTCTTCCCTCTGGTCTCTCAATAGCGGCCCAAAGGTCTATCCCCTCCCCCTTACGCTCATACAGCCATCTCCCAAAACCACTCATCCCCTCCAGTGTCTGCTTCACCTCCATCTCGGCCACTTTCTTCCCCGCCTCATCACTGACCCAAACCGCATGCATCTTGTCGCCCCAATCCCAATCCACCCCTAAATAGTATCGCTTCATTTTTCCCTCCTTACTCTGCTAGTTCCAAGAAGCCTGAACGGAAGAATTCGCCTTATATCGGTCCTCCATGGGACAACTTTCTATTGAACCTTCGACTCCGTTTTCTCGCTGGCCGGGACAGTCTGACCCAGATCCTCCACAGGAATAAGGCTTGCAAGATAGCAACTTATAAAGTGATCAAGTCTACGGTTGATGGTTGGGAAAGGCTTGTTCAATCCCTTCAGAAAGGGGAGCCAGGGCTTTACATTTAACATTTCCTGCCGGTTTCCGTAGAGATTCTCCCTTAGACGCATCCTTTTCGGGTTGGTAATCCAACCGCCTTTTTCTTTCAGCGACAAGCGGGCGCCCTACGTCGGGGTCAGGCATGCGTATTGAGTTATTAAAGTGGAACGAACTGGCAAACAGGACCGAAAACTCGGGGGACAGGTCTATGGATTTTTGTTTTACGATTTATGGGGAGGAGTTTTTTCGCCAATCTTAGAGGTTGAAAATCGATATGAATGGGCCAGCCAACGCAACAGGAAATAGAAGCCCGCAAGGCCAGCAAGAGGGTTAAGGACTATATTGCCGGGGGTTCACGTCTTGTCTTAATAAGTCGACCGGTTGTTGGCGGGCTTATTATTGTGATTTGGATCGTACTTTGGTGGAAAGGGTAGTGTGACTAGTCAAACTTGAAATTTCCAACCAGATCAACTAATCAGTCCTTTCCAACTCCAGTAGAAGATTT
>JAZFYO010000050.1:0-6196 GCA_036443615.1 Binatia bacterium
ACCGGAGGCCTTACTGATTTCTTTGAGGTCATCGAGATTCCCTCTGGGGTCGGTTCCTGACGGGAGCCATCCTTGGCGATAAGTAAAGTAACGGGGATTGCGTGACCATCTCTTTGAAGAGATGGAGAAAGGGGGAAAGTAAAGATAAGGGCGTGCAGTAAAGCGGAAATCAGATAAAAAGAGGGCCACCCCATAAACCAGTTATCCCTGAATGATGAGTTTCCACGACCCATCTCCATGATGATTAGCGACGCTCCTGGAACGGTTCAGTTCTCTACCGAGGGTGGGTGAGGAAAAGGGCTAAAACCGTGGGGTCAGCTCCTCGCAGACGCGACTTGACCTTAAAATTGGTGTGGATGGATTTGAGAATCCAGTCGGACACGGTTAACCTTCCTCTCTCCTTCGGAGAGTCCAGTCAATCAGTCCCAGGCAGGTTTCCTGGCTTATGGGCTCGGAGGCCTCCTTTTTTAGAGCCTCCTATTTTCCTGCTGCCTTCCCACCCTTTGACTAGGCTCAGGACAGTGGCATTTGGATGCAGGAAGAATAACCCAATTACAGTGGCGGGACCGCACCGGATTCGCACCGGGTTCCCTATTATCTCCTGATGAGCACCTAGAACCTAATTGTGGTCTTTCTATCTCTATCTTGGGAAGCTTGTCAAGCCTTTACTGGCACTCGGTAAAAATATGTGGTGCAGGGGAGGACCGCACACACCGCTTGGAACCGAGGGGGTCTGCTCCGAAGAAAGGGAGCCATCCAATACTGAACGAACTCACAAAGAGGAATTAGGTTATAGCGAGAGAGAATATCACCACGAAAGGCACGAAGGACACAAAGTGAAATTAGATTGTGATATTCTTCGTGATCTTCGTGGTAGACAAATACTATATCATTTCAATGGACTTGACGATTTAGCAGGGCAGGAAAACCTACCGCAGCTTAGTTTCGGGGATAGGCTGGGTAGTTGAATGCAGACATGCAGAAGCCCATGGGCTCCCACTGAGGGGCAGGTCCCCCGTGGCTATTTTTCCTGTTCGTAAATTAAAATCATGCGTTGACCTTTAGCTCTTCAATGTAGTCCTTGAAGCCTGTCTCCATGGTGAACTGCGGTTCCCAGCCCAGAAGCTCTTTGGCGCGGGAGAGTACCAGGGGTTGCTTAAGCGAGCGGGAAGTCTTTCCAGGTATGATTTCGACTTCAAGTTTGGGGAGCAGGCGCTTCGCCAGCGCTATTAGATCGTCGAATTTCGTCACTACACCTGTCCCGATGTTGAAAAACATTTTTGCTGGCATAGGAATTGTCGCGGATAGTTCTATCGCACGGCCAACATCCTTGAAGTAAACATACTCGAAATCTCTGGTTTGCTCCTGCCGTATTCGGACTAACCCTCCGTTCAGTCCTTTTTGAAGCAGAATTTGGATAATTTCTCCTCCGGCGGAACCCGCCCAAAAATGGCCTAGGCCATATACGTTGGCCAAACGGAGTACGATGAGCTCAAAACCATACAGGCGTTGATAGGCCTCCAGCATAAGCTCCTTGGCCACCTTGGAGTTGCCGTAGGGAGCACCCTCCCCCCTGGGAAAGTCTTCATCTATCGGAGTAGAGCCCTCGCGCCTCCGGTCGTAGGTCCCGAAGGTGCTGATGTGAATCAGTCTCTTGACACCTGTTAGCCGGACGGCCTCCGCCACGTTGATCGTTCCCTGCACATTGATCTGTAGACCAGTGTATAGGGATTCGGCGACACGACCGCCTATGAGTCCCGCAGTGTGAACGACGGTATCTACCTGGTGCTCATTCATTGCATGAATCAGGGCCGGCAGGTCACGGACATCCTTCTGGAGGACTGTGACTTGAGCCTCTCCCAGCTTCCTGCGCAGGAACTCTTCCCGAGGCTGAATATCAAAAAAGACCAGGCGTTCGCCTCGCTGGTGCGCCAGCTGGGCAAACGAAGTGCCAACAAGTCCTATTCCGGTTATTAGCGTAGTCATCTCTGCTCCTTATCCAAATGATAATCGGGAACCGGAGAAAAACGGCTCCTTGGGTGGAACAGTAGAGGACAGTTGCGGTTACTGTCAAGCTTGAGCGGGAGGGGGGTCCAACAGCGGCATCTGAGCTGCTGTCGATTCTTGCAGCCTATCCTAGAAGTGGGCCGTGAGGGCGGCGGGATGTGAGGGTTAGTTTCGAACGGTCAGCCGACGAACGATGCCGTATTTTTTAAGTTTACGGTAGAGGGTAGCCTTCGAGATGCCGAGTTGCTTAGCCGCTTCCTCAGCATCCGTCCCTGATTTGGAAAGCGTCTCTATGATAGTCCTCCGTTCCAACTCCTCCAGGTGCATAACGGGCCTGGATCCCTCTGCAGAAGCAGTGGAAGGCGTAGGATGCTCCGAGGCAGCGCTGGCCTGGACCTGTTTATGCCTGAACTCATCGGGGAGGATCTCCGGCTCGATCACGTCTCCCGATGTTAAGATTGCAGCACGCTCCATCGCATTACGTAGCTCCCTTACATTTCCAGGCCAATCATGTTCCAAAAGCAATTTCTCTGCCCCTTGGGAAAGGCGCTTAGCTTTGTTTTTCCCCCTTCTAGCTGTAATCATGTCGAGAAAGTGCTTTGCGAGTGGGAGGATATCCTCTTGCCGATCTGCTAATCGTGGAAGGTTAAGCGTAAAAGTATTGATTCGGTAGTAGAGATCCTTACGGAACTGTCCGTTTGCTATTCTTTCCTGGAGGTTTTGATTGGTGGCTGCTACAATCCGGACATCAACGGGAATATTCCGGTGCCCGCCTACGCGTTCAACCATTCCCTTCTCCAGCACTCGCAGGATCTTGGCCTGGGTATTTGCAGGCATGTCTCCTATTTCGTCGAGGAAGGCTGTTCCCTTGTTTGCCAATTCGAATTTGCCGATTCTCTTCTCCGTGGCTCCCGTAAAGGAGCCTTTCTCGTGCCCGAAGAGTTCGCTCTCGAGCAGTGTTTCTGGAATAGCCGCGCAATTGATGGCCACATAGGGGGTTGAGTAACGCCGTCCGGAGTAGTGAAGCAACCAGGCAATAAATTCTTTTCCAGTCCCATTTTCCCCTTGGATCAGAACACTGGCAGAGTCATCCTTGATGATGTCCACCATGGAGATAATGTCTTTCATCTCCTTGCTGTTGCTCTTCATCCAGAGTAGGTCTTTTCCGGGGAGTACCTCGGAACGCAGCTCGGGCAGGAGTTCCTTGAGTCTGTTAAGAAGGCGAGCCAGATCCACGTTCTCAGCCCCTGAGAGCGACAAATAATCCGAAGGTAATTCATTCAAACCTTCTTTTAGACCATCACCTTCAGGATTGCTGCCCAGAACTATAACGGGAAGTCGCGGCTTTATCTTCTGGATCCCCTGTATCATCTCCGTTGGTTTTGAAAGAAGATCTCCTTCCATGAGTACTGCTGCGTAAGCGTTGGTACTAAGGGCCATAAGAGCCTTATCGCTCGATTGAACCTGCTCCGTCTTTATACCGAGGTCCGTTAGGGCAGCAAAAAGAGGGCGGTACTGATCGGATTCGGAGATAGTGAGTATCGTGCTTATCATGATTCTAGAACCTCATAATCGAGTCTCAACATTTAATAAGTGTATCAAATAACGATTGGAAGGAGAACCAAAATCTGTCTTCCTGGCAAATATGTAAGTAAATCAATGGGCTATGTGTATAAACAGAGATGTTGCAATGTGGACTCCCAGAACAACACGTCGTATTTTTAAAGGAGGCCGGCACCAGGCATAAAGGGGGAAATTTTTGGCAGTATTTTGTGAAATCCGAGTACCTGAGACTCTGTTCGCTATTTCGAAAGCCGGTCGAGGCGGATCCGGGTGTCCCATAATACCGGGTCACCGCCCAAACTTGGACAGTATACATCTACTTGGAGCTGAGTGGCACATCCGGGGCAAAAGTACTCCTGATTTTGAGCCTCGTAGCGTTCACCAGAGGGGATGGGATAGGGCATGAACTCGTTTAGGTCGAGTATGCGACACATGGCGTAAGGCTTGTAGTTTTCTTTTGCATCGCATAAGAAATAGCCACAACGCCTGCAGCGGATGACAAAACCCTTCCCGTCAGTTGCAATTTCAAGAACGTCGTGAAATCTGAGCACCGTGCGCCAGGCCTTGTCTGATTCTGTTTGGAAACCAGGCTTTCTTTTTTTACGAAGCGATCCCTGGGTTTTCCGATAGAGCCTAAGCCGCTTACGTGTGGCCTCTGTTCCCTGCGGGTCCACGCTTGCTCCCTCCGGTTCAAAGATGACACCGTAAATGCTCTCTGCCGTCCTGCGCGAGACCGCGTTGCGGCGATAATCCTGCAGCACGGCTTCCGGTTCCCGATCGAGTGGGTCACCATAGCCCCCACCACCAGCAATGTAGTCAGTTACCAGTGTCCCGTTCGGGAGCGACACACGTTCGGGGACCCCCTGGGGATGAATAATCTCCCCCCAATCCCCTTTCTGGATGGCCTCACGATCTGCTGGCAATTCTCCCCTTCGGACCCGCTCGAGCAGATCCGGTGATCCTTTGACCATAACGCGCAGGGCCCCAGTTCCGGTCGGGTAACCTCCATGGAGCCCGAAGCCTCCCTGGGCCACACCACCGTAAGGCTTGTAGTCGGTTGAACAGTCATCGGATCCGTAGACCAGAAAAATGCGCATGCTTCCGAGCCCGCCTCGAAACCGCCCAAAGCCGCTTCCGTCCTGATTGTGCGAGCGGGTAAAATAAATAAATGGGTACTGCATTTCAATCCGCTCCACATCGGTGATGCCTGCAGAGGGGATATTCATGTGGCCGCCTGTATTCACACCATCGCGCTGGGGAGTCGCTCCTAGACCAGAGCCATGCTGGTCGTACATCCCCTGGGCTACCGGGATTCCCTCACGGTTGTGACCACCATAAAAAAAGCCCGGACCACCAGCAAAGACCAAATTTCCTGGAGTCGAGGCAAATACATCTTCGTGATTGCCCGAGGCATAAAGCATCTTTGCTACACATTCGCAGACCGTCGAGACCAATACATTGCCGACTCGCGGTGCTGACCCACAGGCGGCGGGGAAACTGCAATTCAGAATCGATCCAAGGGGCACATCTATTTTTACCGGGCGAAGCTTCCCGTCACTCCATGGTACGTCCCAGAAAAGGGTGTTGGTCAAAGCCAGTGCCATGTGAGCGGTCGTGCTGGGAAGCGTGGAATTGTGATCCGTGTTAGTTTGAGCACTCGTCCCGGAGAATTCCATAGTCAGCTCGTCCCCGTCTTTGGTCATCGTGCAGACGATCTGCTGGGGGACCGCACGACGGTTTTTCTGATCCAGCGTTGTCACGTATTGTCGGGCAGTCCATGTGCCGTCGAGTAGGGAACGAAGCTTGACCCGGGCCATCTGCTCCGAGTCACTGATAACCTTATCTGCTGCCGCTTTGACGAAGTCCGGACCAAACTTCTTGATGAGCCCCAGATAGCGGTTAGCGCACACGTTGTTTCCGGCGATCATTGCCTTGAGGTCAAGGCCCACATAATCGGGGTCGCGGCACTGCTGGGTGAGAGCCTTAAATACGTCTTCACGGAACTCTCCACGTTCGACTACCTTAAGACCCAAGATACGGATTCCCTCATGATAGATCTCCGTGGCGCCCCCACGAAGTAATCCCCCCGTATCTGCCGTGTGGGTACTGGTTGCAACCCATGCGATCAGCTCGCCCTGATAAAAAATCGGCTTAATGATCATCATATCGTAGGTGTGAGAGCCTGCCACATAGGGGTCGTTGAAGAAGAATTGATCTCCTTCATGGAAGCCAGGCGAGTGGGAGAACCATAGGATCAGGGTTTTGATCGCATCAGAGCTGGCTGCGGCAAAGCGCAAATGTCCCGAGCAGGCGAGCACCATCGTCCCTTCGGGATCGTAGAATGAGCTCATCGACTCCCCGCCCTGTGCCACAATGGGAGACGCCGTAACGCGCTGCAGTGTGGTACGACCCTCTTCTCCAATTGCCCACAGGCGGTGAAGGAACATCTCAAAGCGGACAGCGTCGATCTGCATGTGAGGGTTACTCTCCTTTTTCACTCGGCATAGAAGTACTTGGGAAACCAGTCTCCGCGACCGCTAGGGAGGAGGTCAAAGAGATTCCAGACCGGCGTGAAGAGGTCCATGGCCCGGTGGTGGCGCTCAACGAGCGAGCCTTCCGTGGTGTA
>JAZFYO010000051.1:0-13404 GCA_036443615.1 Binatia bacterium
GCATCCCATGGGGCCTATTGACTGCTAATGAAGAGACGGTCCCGGCATCGGCTCAACACTTGTCCCTCTCATGAGTGAAATGATGAAAAATCCCAAAGTATGAGTTATAGTGGCGTCTGGTCAGAACAGCAAGATGGCGGGAATTTCCAATCCCTGAATACCTGAGCCAAGACGAAGATGACAATCTCTATTGAGCTTTCACACCTCTTTCGTGGTCAGTATGGGGTCTTGATTCTGGACAACGAGGTAACGGTTGGCCATTTTGCCGCCAGGCCGCCTCTTCCCTGGAGCCGACTAACCCAACCAAATGGGAGCTATAGAGTTGCTGACGGATACCCAGTCCCTCTAACGCTGGAGCAGACACGGATAGAAATGAAAATCTGGGATCAAGTTTCCACCTCTGGAATCACCCAGACCCTGGGGGATCTTCGGGACTCCGTCGATTACCTGGTGATCGGCAACAATGCCGGTCAGGGTTTTCCCCTTGCCAGATGTGTCCCTCAGGGTTTAAGGGAGACAAGTGCCGCCATCATTTTTGGCGAGAGCCTACCCGAGATCAGAGAATATGAGAACGAAGGCTACCGGACTTTTTTAAAAAGAAAAATTTTGGTATCCCACCTCACGCAGCTAGCCATAGAAGCGAGCCGACCTCTAGCGCTAGCGTTTATCAACACAATTCAACATGACGCCTCCAACTATCACGATCCGTGATATCTGGATTTGAACCTTTATAAGCTTTAGGAAATGGAAACCGTCAAGGCGACAATCTGGATTTACCGGAACACCTTAAAACGCTCCGCAGAGCTCGTTGCGAAGAACTGGGGCGTGGTCTTTGCGCCTCTGGCCTATAGCCTCATCCTTTCTGCCGCTGGTGTTCTCTTGGTCCCCTTCGGGTTAATAGGCGGGATGCTGCTCCTTCTCGTAAGCGACGCCTGCATGAGCTCCGGACTCTATTTGATCGAGAACATTGTGATGAGCAGAAAGGCCAGCCTCGACGACTTTTTCAGAGGATTTACCGTCTATCTCTGGGAGATCGTGCTGATCTCTTTCATTCTCTGGCTGCCCATGAGGCTAACCACAGAGGTCTTCTACTCGGTCCCCAATGGACCGCTCATCCTTTTGTTCATCCAGATCGCCGTTTTCATCATCCTGAACGCGGTCCCAGAGCTGATCTACCAAAGTCGGGCCTCTGGGCTGGATCTCATCCCAGCCAGCTATAACTTCACCATCGAGAACTGGCCCGAATGGCTCATACCGAACCTCGCCATCCTTGTTGTTGGAATAGCCCTAATGGTTGCCTTAGGGTCTACAGTCAGTGCACTCCCATTTTACATGGAAATTTTTGTTATGACCTCTGTCCTCGGTCTCTTCCTCACCTACTTGATGATCTTTCGGGGGATTTTGTTTTCTGAACTCAACGGCAGTAATCGCCGAGCCCGCATCTACCGCTACAAAGTGCGTGATTAGATTCTTACCGATAAAATGTTCACCAGAACGACTTCAACAAGGTTTTTCGCGCCAAGACGTCATGACCGCAAAGAATGAAATCCGAATTTCGAAATTCGAATGTCGAACTTTTTCTTGGCGTCCTTTGCCCCTTTGCGCGAGATGGCTCTCATCCGATTCCTGATTCTCATCGCGCCAAGACGCCAAGACCGCACGGAAAATTTCAAATATGTTTGGTAGACCTCAAGGAAACAAGGTAGGATAGTAGCTCACCTATGGAACGTCAATTTTTTATAATTGGTTCGGTCTCGGCTTTTCTTGCCGTAGCCCTGGGGGCCTTTGCCGCCCACGGGTTAAAAGGCCGGCTTTCTCAAGAAATGATTAACGTCTTCGACGTCGGCGTGCGCTACCAGCTCTATCATGCCCTCGCTCTGTTGGCAGTGGCATGGGCTTCCTCTCGCTGGCCGCGGGGCGAGGTCACTGCAGCAGGATGGCTTTTTCTAGCCGGAACAGTCATCTTTTCGGGTAGTCTCTACTTACTGAGCCTTACCGGCGTCCGTTGGCTTGGGGCCATCACCCCGATTGGGGGCGTAGCCTTTCTCCTCGGGTGGCTCAGCCTCATTTGGGGAGTCTGGCAGGGAGATCCCCCCTAACGTCTTCTTTCTTTCCCTCTCATAAGTGAAAGGACCGTCCCTAGGGCAGCGATCCCAAAGACCACGAGGAAGGTGGTGTTGAGCGCAGCAACAAATGCGGTCGGATTTTCCGTGGTTGGTGCGGCCGCGGAGAGTCCGGTATGGAAGCGAAACGCTGTCGTCATGAGAAAGCTCCCCAGGGTAATACCAAATGTATTTCCTAGACCAAACATCATGTACACAGTCCCCGTGGCGACTCCCCTGTGCTCGGCCGGCACCGAGACGATCATCGCGGAATGATTGGCAGGATAAAATAGCGCGCTCGCAAGGCCTCCCAAAGCAATCATAAGGGTCGGCAGAAACCAATGGGAGTCGGTTCCTAAGATGACTCCCAGAATGGAGCCCATACCAAACAGAACTGTGCCGGCCGTTGCTGGCATCCTTGACCCTATCTTGTCAAAGAGGTAACCGCCAACCGGAGATAGGGTGATAGTGAAGATGGGCGCGCTCATAAAAAGGATCCCCATAAAGGAGGGAGAAAGGTGGAGAACCTCCTGGAGGTAGAAGGGAAGCAGGAAAGCAGTCAGGGAAAAGTTAATGCTCACCAGCAGAAGGCATACAGTGCTGAAGGCGAACATCCGGATCCTGAACAGGGAAAAAATCAGGATCGGACTCGACGCTGTTGCCTCACGAACGAGGAAGACTATGAGGAATCCGACAAAGGCCAGTATAAGAACGCTCCGCCATCCCGGGGGCACGACCTCCATCACCTTACGGTCAAGGATTGCAATCAGCACTAGCGCCGTTGCCACAAGCAAGGCAGCGCCTAGGTAATCGACGGAGGAACGGGCGGCGGACCCCTTCTCAGCCACTGGAACCGGTGATCTCTTATTATTCACCCAGGAGAGCAAGGCTCCTGCCGTGCCGATGGGGACGAGGGAAAAAAAGATTCCCCTCCAGTGGATATAATCAATGATGAAACCACCCATGCTTGGACCCAGCAGAAAACCGGAATGGTGCGCTGTGGTCAGGAACCCCTGTGCCTTACCTACCGACTCTTGCGGCACCGCCTCCATGGCCAAGGCCCTGCCTTGGGCCTGGATCATGGCCGCACCGACGCCCTGAAGGAGACGAAAGAAAATGAGCTGCAAGATGTCCTGGGAGAGACCGCAAAGAAAAGAGCTTGCCGTGAAGACCAGCAGGCCCATACCAAAAATGGTCTGCCGACCGTACAAATCGCCCATCCTTCCGAAGACTAGAGATAAACTGATCGTCGACAGTTGGAAGGAGATCAGCGCCCAGGAAATTCCCGCGATGTCGGTCTGTAGATTCTCAGCGACCGTGGGAAGCGAGATGGCGAAAATCCTGCTTGCAGTACCGGTGAGAAAACTGCCAAGCATCAAATTAGCCAGAAGAACCCGGTTGGATTGAGACTCCACTCCCATGCCTTTCTTTCCCTAAAAAGGGTTATCTATTGGCAGGAAATGGTGTTTGAAGCAAGGCAGCCGAGAACCGGACAATGGCACCATTGCTCCCCGGAGTTCCAAGGTGCTCCCTCAAGCACGGGCAGAGGCAAATTCCGCACGCTTCTTATCTTGACCCTCATTTCGGGCTAAGGTACTTATGTTGGCAATGGTCATCGGTATCCCCAAAGAGATTAAAGACGAGGAAAATCGCGTCGCCATTACACCTACCGGGGTCTCAGCTTCTATTTCCCACGGTCACCAAGTGTTAGTCGAAAAGGGAGCCGGCCTTGGAAGTGGCATCATCGATCGGGCCTATGAAGCAACCGGGGCGACGGTCTTAGAGTCCGCCTCTGATGTCTGGCAGCGCGCAGATCTCGTCATGAAGGTCAAGGAGCCTCAGCCAGAGGAGTTCTCCCTCATGCGCCCGGACCTGATCCTCTTTACCTACCTGCACCTGGCCGCCAACGAAGGGTTGACTCGATATCTAGTCAAGAAAAAAATCGCCTCTATCGCCTACGAGACGATTCAATTGGAGGACAACTCTCTCCCTCTGCTTACGCCTATGAGCGAGATTGCTGGTCGTCTTTCACTCCAGGCGGGGGCCTGGTGTCTCCAGGCTGATAACGGGGGCAGGGGCGTGCTCTTAGGCGGGGCCTCGGGCGTTCGTCCCGGAAAGGTAGTGATCTTGGGGGCGGGGATTGCAGGATCCACCGCGTGTCAGGTAGCCGCGGGCATGGGTGCTCACGTCAACATTTTAGACGTGAATCCCTCAAAACTCCGATACATTCATGATATCCTCGGTGGTCGCATCACGACGTTAATGTCGAACAGGGCCAATGTAGAGGAAGAAGTAGTGGACGCTGACTTGGTGGTTGCCTCAGTGCTTATACCAGGAGCCAAAACCCCTAAACTCCTCTCCCGTTCTCTCGTAAAGCTCATGAAACCGGGTGCAGCGATTGTTGATATCTCCATCGATCAAGGCGGATGTTCGGAGACCTCTCGCCCCACTACACAGTCCCACCCCATCTATATGGAGGAGGAGATTGTCCACTACTGCGTCACTAATATGCCTGCCGCCGTTCCGCATACTTCTACCCATGCCCTGACAAATGCCACGCTCTCGTATGTTCTGGATATTGCCGACAAAGGAATCCTGAAGTCCATGAAAGAAAATCCCGCCCTTGCTAAGGGTCTGAACACCTATCAGGGGAAAGTGACCCATGGCGGGGTGTCTACTGCCCTAGGACTCCGATTGACTCCTGTCGAGGAGGTGATCGGCGGATGAGACTGGTAACGAGACCGGACTTTGACGGCCTGGTTTGCGGGTCTCTGATAACTGCTCTGGATAATATCGATTCCTACCTATTCGTTGAGCCTAAATTTATGCAGGACGGCATGGTGGAGATTCGGGATGGGGATGTCATCACCAATCTCCCGTACCACTCCAACTGCAGCCTCTGGTTTGACCACCACATCACCAATGCGGCATCCTGGCCCCTCCATTTAGGCTTGGAAGCTAGAAGGCTTGAAGGCTTCCCAGCTTCCCAGCCTCCTAGCATAGAGAAGTCCTTGGTCCCTGGAAAGGGAGGATTCCGTATTGCGCGCAGCGCCGCCCGAGTTGTCTACGAATATTACGACTTATTTTCGAGTCTTGAGTCTCGAGTTCCGAGTCCCGAACCCCCCTACCCCAAACCCGAAACACGAAACCCTAAACTCAAAAGGGGGATAAGATTTTTAAAATCCGAACGCATTAGACTGTTGTTAGAGGAAACGGACAAAATTGATGCGGGGCTTCTGAGCCGCGAGGATGTTCTGAACCCGGAAGGATACGTTTTAATCTCCATTACCATCAACGGGAAAAGTTCTCAGGATGAGCCCTACTGGTTAAAACTCATTCGTCTTCTCCGTGACGCTTCACTGGAAGAGGTCTTGGGTGAAAAGGAGGTACAACGACGCTGCCAGCAGATCCTGAACCTCCAGGAAGAGCTCAAAGAAATCCTCTTAAAGCACGCGACTCTGAATGGAAACGTCATTCTTGTCGATTTGCGCGGGACCAAAGATTTGACGGACGTAAACCGCTTTCTTCTCTACACCCTCTTCCCAACAGGAAATATATCCTTGAAGGTTACTGATGATGTACAAAGGGGTGATTTTACTGCGATTTCGGTAGGCTATAACATCTTCAACACGACCTCTAAAGTGAATGTCGGGGCCTTGTTACAAAGGTACGGCGGGGGCGGGCACAAGGTCGTTGGTTCCTGCCGAGTCTCCAATGCCCAGGCCGAACAAGCCGTGAAAGAAATCCTGAATGCTATAAAAGAATAGAAGGGGCAGAGAGACAAAGAGAGAAAATGAAAATTGTGAAGATCGAAGAGGCCCTGGGGGAGCTCCAGGCGATCAGCGAAGAAATCCGTTACAAGAGCTGCCTGGAAGGTAAAGGGTTCAGTGTGGGTCTGATCTCCTTTAGGCCCGGAGTAGATTCTGATCCAAAGCAGATCAACCATGAAGATAAGGACGTGATCTGTCATGTCTTAAAAGGACGCGGACGGCTACGCCTTACCGACCAGACGATCGACTTGGAACCCGGAACGCTATGCCACATTCCCAAAGGCACCCTTCACGACTTTGCAGCCGGGTTAGAGGAAGAAATGATCCTCTTCTACTCGCTCATTAACACGGGATAAAGCAAAGAGGAGAAAGGCGTAGCACCTGTGAGATTTCGAATATTCGATTGCCGATTTGCTGCTGGGATTCCACAAGCCTCGGCTTTTGCCATCGCCCTACTAATCTTAAATGGTGGGTGTACATCCACAATACGACCAGATCCGCAATACGTTGTGGAGGAAAATCTTCTGGACATCCTCAAGGACTTCCAGAGGCTCTCCCACGAGGACCTGTATCGTTTTCCCATTCCCAAGGATGTCACCGGGATGAACATCATGAAGGCAACACTGATTCGTTTGCAAGACTATGAGAAAAACTTCCCCAATCGCTATTTCGACATCATCAGCTTTAGCAAGGCCATGGCCTACGAGAGGCTCAGAGATTATGATGAGGCGGTAAGATACTACCGAATTGTCTCGAAATCGAATGGTCGCCTGGGAAGCCAAGCAAAAAAAAGTATTGAAGCCCTTGAGGCCTTCCAAAGCATCCTTATAATGCCCCTTCCCACCCGAGACCCTTTTGAATATACTGAGGCGCTTGATGAGAAAGTCGAGGACTGGAATGAAATGGTCCGGGAGTATCAGGGGACGGCTTACGAATACCTCGCAAAGGTAGAAGAGGAGAGGATCGACCGAGCCAAGGTGGCCTTTGTTGATCTTAATCGCCACCTGCTAAAGGACGGGAACCAGCTCGTAATTTTGGGCTACAGCCAGCTGGTCTCCAAGCATCGCCAGAGCAGGAACTTCAATCGGTACCTTTTGGATTTTGGAGACTTCTATGTCGGGCTTGCAAAGGAATACGCTGCCCAATATAACCCAGAAGGGTTGCTCTTCGATGCAGAAATCTTTGAAAGGTTTACGAAGTCAGCCCTCAGCCTCTATACGGAAGTTGCCCAGCAAGATGGGATCATAGAAAAGATTGAGGCAAAAGGAAAAATTGAAAGCCTTCAAGCCCTGATGAAAAAGATAAGGAAACTCAATCGGTGAAGCAAACCATTTCACTGTTGCTCCTGCTGCTCTTCCTCTTCACATGGAACACCACGGCATGGTCTGAGGAGGCCCCTGGACAGGTTGAGGAATCCTTCATCGGCAAAATTCTCAATCCCTTGCCGGATTACAATCCCTTCGTTAAATCCGTCCCGTCTCCGAGGTTCTTTCCCGACGAAGTGAATAAACGAGTCCACAAGGCTCTTATTGATAGTCTGACCGACCAGGATGGGGCCATGGAGGAGCACGTTCGCTTTTTCAAAGAGAAAGATGCGGAGCTGCTAGAGGAGCGAAATACGGTAACCGGCTTAACGGACCACGTCTTGGACCTCGAATATAATACCATCCGAGACAGTCAGGACTATCTGACCGCCCAAAAGAAAGCACTCGACTCCGCCTCCACGGAGCAGCAGAAGAACCTCATCCGATCGAGAATCCGTAACGACGAGGCGACGCAGGCAGCGGAACTGTTGAGGAAGAGTCGGACCAATATGTGGGGAGCCTTTTTTAACCGGCTCTTGAGCTCGGTGGATTTAGTAACCGTAGCCTCAGGATCGTACGTTGGAGCGGCTGTCGACTCCGTCGTTGCCCAACTCCTAAATGTAGGCTCGGTTAACATGTCTATCGAGGAGAGAAAGGCACTCACGCTCTACCTCGAATATCTCAAACGCCATCCCAAGGACTCCAACAGAAAAGAAATCCTAAAGATCATAGAGGCCCTGAAGACAAAGAAAAAAAGAGTTTTAGTCCATAGGCACATAGAAAAGGCCGAAGAGGCCCTAGGCGAAGGAGAGCTAACCCGGGCAGAGCTCAATTACGAAATGGCAGCCCTCATCGATCCCGAGTCATCTGAAGCAATAGAGGGAATCGAAAATTTGAGAGAACGGATCCGATCGGAAGGGGAAGAGAGGAGAGAGGCGCTCTCGCCCTTGGAGAAGGTTGCCTATACGGATAGTAATCCGTCAGGGGATCGAGAACTCCCAGACCTCCTTTACGCCTTGGCCCTTGGGGACCCAGTAGAGATCGAGGCCCAAGCAAAAGCCATTGGAGAAAAACATCAGGGGAAACCGTTAGAGGGGTCTGCCAAAGATGCCTTAGCGGTCTCCCTGGAAATCAAAGGGCATCACCAGGAGGCAAAGGGGATATTGGAAAACCTCGCTGGTTCCTCCACATCAGCGCGTCAGAGAAAAAGAGCAAAAGCCCTGTTGGAAAACCCCGAGTATAATCTCTTCGGCTCGCTTGAGAAGGCCCGAACCCAATACCGCCTCCAAACCGTCAAATTCGTCCTGCTGGGAGAGGATTTTCTTCAGAAGAACCTGGCCCTCAGTGCCAGCCCCTTAATTACACATGGTCTGGTGGGGGCAAGTAGTTGGGGAATCGCCAATATTCTGATTGTAGGGACAAACCTCCTTCAGGTCATGAGCTCTAACCCTATCTCCTCCCAATCCATAATTGATAAAGGAGTGGCCTACATCCGAAGCCACCCGGAGTCTGAAAATGCCGCAGACGTCTACCGCGTCCTGGCCAAGGCCTATGAGGAGGCAGGGGCGTACGACAAGGCCATTGCGTATTATCAGTCGTCGGGAACGTCATCGGAGAAAGAAATTACCGACTTAAAAGATAAAGCTGCCGAAACGCTTTTGCGGGCAGCAGAAAAGAGCAAAAGTAATAGCAAAAAGGAACGGTATCTAAGAGCGATCCTTGAGAACTACCCGGAGACTTCTGCTTCCAAAGAGGCAACTAGGAAGCTGGCCCACCAGATAAAGAACAGGAACCGGGGAATTAGGATCAGCAAGGAATTCCTGATGGAAAACCCCGAGCTCTATGGGCCGAATGGGCTCGGCCTAAAAGCAAATCTTTTCGACGGAAAAATAAGCAACATGGAATTGGCAGATAAAGGAATTAATTTGTTAAGCAAGAGAAAAATCCTGTTCCATTTCGAAAGCCAGTGGGGAATTCAAAGCCGACCCTACCCGGCAGACAAGAAAATCTTCGATCGGTTCAAGATTGCGCTTAGAGAAAAACACTACGAAATTGCCATGGGGGACATCCACACCCGTACCAAAGGGAGCCCGGGGGGCATCAGAAATCTCCCACCGCAAATCCTCGGTGAGGCGCGAGACAAAAAAACCCCCACATCAGATAAAACAAACCTTAGCTTCGTAAGAAAGGCGACCGGCACACCTTCGACCTTCCCCAAGGTCCTTGATCACGAGCTTCTGAGCGAGAACGAGAAGAACCCAAACAGCAAGTTCAAACTTCCAAAAATCCAGGGTAGCATCTCCGCCAGTAAATTTTCACTCAGCGGATCGCTTCCCTCGGCGCTCTGGGGAGACCGTGTCATGCTCGGCACTGACGAAAAAAGCCCTTTTGCCGGACTCCAGCTTCCGATCCCCCTGCTCCAGGACTTTATCCCGGTAGATTTTCTTCTTCAGGGAAGGACGGGACGACCCTCTCTAAGTCCCCGAATCCACAGATTCAATAAGAAAGAGGGTGAGGATGATTACCTTTACCGCTAGGTCCAGATCCTCCTCATCCACGATCATTATCGGCGGTAGAGTTAGATTCTTACCGATAAAATGTTCAACAGAACGACTTCAACATTCTCCGAACTTGGCGTCCTTTGCGCCTTTGCGCAAGATTGCTCTCATCCGATTCCTGAGTCTCATCGCGCCAAGACGCCAAGACCGCACGGAAAATTTCAAATATGTTTAGTTGGTAATTTATAGATAGAATTTAACCCAGGAGGTAAAAATGAAAGAAATACTTCAACCCAAGGGTCTTTCGGATCCAAGGCCGAGATATACTCAGGCAATCATGACCAAACCCGGCAGGGTCCTTTTCATAGCAGGACAGACCGCCTCGGACGCGAATGGCAATGTCGTCGGCAAAGGGGACATCGAGGCCCAGGCAACACAGGTAATGCAAAACATCAAGACTGTTCTGAATGAAGTCGGGGGTTCGTTGCAGGACGTCGTAAAAACCACAACCTACATCACGGATATTAAATACCGCGAAGGGCTGCATAAGGCCCGCAGCCGTTTCTTTGAGAAGGACCCCCCGACAAGCACCCTCATCGTCGTCAAGGGTCTGGCCCGGGAAGAGTACATGGTGGAAATCGAGGCTATTGCAGTTTTGGATTAAAGGGATCTGTTTCGTTTCTCCGTGTTACCCATTTGTTTCCTCGAACGAGATGGACCGGATGACCACATAGACCTGATATGAAATGAGGGGAGCTCACCCGCGCCAAGAACCCGGAGGCACTGGAAAAAAGGTGCAAACTACTCTATAGAGGCTTCGGTATGTTCTTGACGCCAAGGTCAGATGCACATTGAATCAATTTGGTCCACGCCACATCCTCGAGTTCAATGCCTTCCTTGAGGTTCAGTTCCACCCTCTTCCTTGACATCTCACCCGGTAATAGAACCTCTTTAAACCCTGGAGCAGGCTTTCTCGATTTAACAAAAGCTACCAGCTCGTCTACCCTGTCCAAAAAAACGTCTAACGGTTGGAACTCTTCCACGCAAAAGGCCTGAAATAACACCCCGTTGATTGCAGCCCCTCCCTTATCCCACCATTCTCTACCCAAACCCGTCCCCGATAGAATCCCGCCTAGAATCTCTGTGACGAGATTAAGCCCTGAGCCTTTGTATCCTCCAAAGGGGAGAATGACGCCTCTGGGCGGTCCAAGGAACTCGTTGAAATCGGTCGTCGGTTTTCCATATCCGTCGAGCATCACGCCTTCCGCGATGGCCTCCCCCCTGGACACCTTTTTATGAAGTTCACCCATGCTAATCGCCGCAGTCGCAAAGTCAAAGATAATGTGTTGGCCTTTTTTTCCTGGAATGGCAAAGGCCATAGGGTTAGTTCCGCACACAGGCTCCATGCCACCATAGGGGGTAATATTTCCCGACCCCACGCTCACGGCCGCCATCCCGATCATTGCCTGTTCAGCAGCAAGCTCTACATAGTCTGCAAGTCTGCCAACATGACCCGCCCGGTATAGACAAACCATTCCTACTCCATGCTCCTTGGCCTTACTGATCGCAAGATTCATCCCCTCGTGAGCGATAACTTGACCAATATAATGATTCCCATCTATGACCGCCGTGCTCTTTCCCTCTCTTAAAACCCTGGGCCTCTCGTTGAGGCGTATTAAGCCCGCTCTCATCCTCGACACATAGGAAGGAATACGGGAGATCCCGTGCCCTGCATATCCGTGAAGATCCGCCTTAACGAGCATACTCGCCACCAGGTGTGAATCTGTCTTGGGAAACCCGGCGGATGAGAGTAGTTGTTCACCGAACTCTAGTAGCTCAACGTGACTGAATCTTGGCAATGCCTCCTCCAGGTTGACCGCGACGTTTGCTGAAATCTCGCTTCTTTATAGACAGTCGTTACTAGAGAATCGCTCGCGGAAGGGCGTTTCCGTTCCGGATAGGTTATGCATGGATCAAGAGAATAAATTATACTGGGAAGTAACGTGCCAACCAGTTGGAGATAAGCTGTGTCACGCGCGGGTTCTCCTCACCGAACATGAAGTGATCAACGTCTGAAAGCAAATGCAATTCCGCAGGCTGCTTCGACCGCTTGAACAGCTCGATTGACTCCTGAGTAGGCGTCACCGAGTCCTGGGCGCTGTGCAAAAGCAAGAGCGGGCGCGGTGAGATCTTTTCCACCATATCGTCGGCGCGAAAATCGTACATGCTCTGTGCCGTCTCCGCGGGAAATTCCATAATCGATCGTTTACTCAAGCCGCCGCGCAGACGCTCCGGTATGGGGACGATGTCGTAGCGCGGCACCATCAGCGACTTGCCAGTGCGTTCCCGATGGCTGCGCCCTTCCTCCAGCATGTTGGTAAAGCGAGTCCAAGCCTCGGGTGTCGGGTGCTGACGGCGAAATTTGCGCGCGCCATCGCCCCAGCCTCCACACGAGATAACCGCCGCCACACGCTCATCCGCCCCGCCCGTGTACAAAGCCACTGCCGCGCCAAAGCTACTGCCTACTAAAGCGACACGCTTTGGATTCACGTCAGGACGGCTGGCCATGTAGGTCAGCGCGTTGGACGTGTCCGCCACCTGATCGAGGCATAGAATATGACCGTGCTCGCCTTCGGCATCGCCACAGCCGCGGAAGTCGAAACGCATGGAAACGTAGCCCCACTTGGTCAACTGCTCTGCAATGACGACGGCGCCCGGGCTCTCCTTGTTACTGCCAAAGCCGTGCAGGACCAGAAATCCTGCGCGTTGCTCGCCTGCGGCCATGCCGTCCGGTGTGTGCACCACGCCGGTTATTTTCCGGCCATTTGACTGGAAAGTTACGGGAGACTGCTTCATGTTTATTTCATGCCTTACTACCTTAACGTGAAGAAAATGTCCATCTCTGCCCAGGCTGCCATCTGTAATCGAGAGGGTCTACTCCACAAGTGGATACCTTGTAAAAGAACAGTGGTAGAGCTTGTCTTTTCAGGGCGGAAGGCGATATTAGACAAAATAGCCCTTCTGTTCAGTCCTGAGTACCCGAACAACCATCCCGACCGTTCCCAGCCTGCGTCTGCGGCCACTCAGGGTGAGCGTTTTTGGGTCCCCTTTTTTAGTCCCAAAACTGCTCACGTCCGTAAGACTCAATTAAAGCGTCGTTTAATTGCATTTTGTGAGGATTGACAGCCCTTTCCCTTGTGATATTGGTCTCTTAGTAACACGCTAATAGGTTAGAGCCTCCCCCCATAGGTGAAGCATCTTGCACGATGTGAGGCCCAACAGAGGGACAGACCGGTGCGTCTCACATCGTGATCGACGCTAACACATCGGATCTCGACGCGGTGCGTCGTATGATCGAACGTCTATTTTCAGAAGCCGTTCCAGAGCTCGACTGGGCTTGGACGACAATCACGCGGGGAGACACATATGAGTGAAGCCATCGGATCGACGACCGACAACGCGACGTGGTGGAGCAAGGGTACTCTGATCGCGGCCGCCATCGTGCTGGTGGGATTACCGTTCTCGGCCCTCGGATATCGTTGGGGAATCTGGGGGCTTGGATTTGCGTTTACGGTGCTACGCTATCTCTTCTACTTCGCCATTGCGGCATTGGCGTCGACTCTCGTAGTCGGCGTCATCGCACTGGTCAAGAAGCGCCGCAAGGATGCGGTGACCGTCGCGCATGCGCTGGTCATGGTCGTCATACCTGCCGCATTCGTCCTCATGCAAT
>JAZFYO010000052.1:0-8872 GCA_036443615.1 Binatia bacterium
GTTTTCGGCCCGGAGGAATTCAGGACACGATCAAGCCCGGTTTCCTCGGACTCACAGCTAAGGACGAGCTGATCGCTTTGGATAATCTCGCTTGGCTTCCGCTTGAGCTGGGGCATCTGCGGCGCCAGCTTTTCGACGTGCTCGTCCAACCGCTCCATCCAGAATGGAAGCCACCCTGCGCCTCCCTCCATAAAGGCGACCTTAAGGTGGGGGTAACGGTCGAAGACTCCCTCACCGATCATGTGCATCATCGCGATCATCAGCTCGAATGGAAAAGCGGTCATGTGGACGTACACGTACTTGAAGAACCGACGGCTCCCCGCGCCCATCACACCGGATACGCCGGGTATACCGTCATGACCCGTTTGCGGGTGAACGGACAGGGGGATACCGATCTCCTGCGCCTTGGCATAAATCGGGTCGAACATGGAGTCGCCCAAATTCTTTCCATAGACGTTAGTGGGGAGCATCGCTGAGGCAACGTCATGCTTGGCAAGGTATTCGAGCTCTCGGACAGCAGCCGGCGGGTCCTGACAGGGGATCAGTCCAACGGCGCGGAGGCGTATTGGATCGGCGGAGCAGTATTCCAGGAGCCATTCATTGACAGCCCGGCAAAGGGCCGCAGCCAGACCTTTGTCCATGAGGCCGTTGACCGTGAGGGCGATCTGCGTGCCGAAGATCACGGCGGCGTCGATTCCCTCCAGGTCCATATCCTTTAGCCTCTCGTGAGGATCGGTCATGCCGGGACGGCCTTTTTGTGCCCTGTCCGTGAAGGGCCCGGTTACTCCTGGTCCGGGTCCCCCCGCCGTTGGCCATATTCTGCCTTCCAGAAGTATCCGCTTGCGGCCGCCGTTGTCTCTTAACCGCACGGGTGCAAGGGGACGGTATTTTTCAGGCAGCCGGGACTTGAGGTCCACATCTCCCTCATTGACGTGTCCGTCGGCGTCTATCACAAGTGTTTGATCGTAATCTTGCATAGAGTTTTCCTCCCTCTATGTATACGGATCAAAGATGAAAAAGAAGAGCGACAGAAAACCAAGCACCCAGAGCCCGGGCTGAACTTCCCGATGCCTGCCGGCGACAACCTCCCTCCGGAAGTTCGTCCCTTGCCCCGTAAAATCGAAATAGGTCCGTACCCTGTCAACCATCCGGCAGTTCGCTCAAGGAAATCGGGCCAAGACTATCCGAAGTCGGAATTCTGTGTCAATGAATTGTGAGATCCCCGCCCAGAAGTAGAGAAGGTGGTTAAGATGGCATCGTTCAGGGGGCCTCAGCCATTCTCCAAGAGAGTGGTTCACTGTAAAAGGCGGAGAGGGTCCAATGGGCGAGACATCAAGGTTTAGCGGTCATGGTACCTTGAATCAGGATTAAATATCCTCGATAAGTACCTGTCTGTAGTGAATTTAGTTGAGAAAAATATCCTAAACCATAAGGAGGTCTGTCTAATGATGATTGGCTACATTCTACCACTCAGCATCGTCTTCGGTTTGCTGTCCTACAGCCTTATCGCCAAATGGTATGTGATGCCGTATCTGGCCGCTTTACCCCGCGCAGACGCGCTAACGCCGCTATTGCTTCTCCACAGTTTCCGTTACATTGGTATGGCTTTCCTGATTTCAGGCGTGACTTCAGAGGTATTGGATACGCGTTTCGCGATTCCTGCCGCTAATGGCGACCTGCTTGCGGCGCTCCTCGCCCTGATGGCAATTATGGCGCTTCGTCTGCGATGGGCCATGGCAATCCCATTAGTGTGGATCTTTAACATCGAAGGGTTTCTGGACCTGATCAATGCGGTCTATCAGGGCTTTCGTCACGTCCCTGGCGGACATTTTGGCGCGACCTATTTTATTCCCGCAATGATAGTTCCTGCTTTATTGGTGACCCACATGATGATTTTTATATTGCTTTCGCGCCGGCAGGTGAGTGTATAGGGAAATCGTTGAGGACATGGGTGGCGGCATGGAGGTGCTAAAAAAAGCGCAGCAGCTCTTCAAGGCTCTCGATCTCTTCGGCCGTCAGTGCCTTCACGTCCTGGGGCTTAGCCTCACCGGACCGCGGCTTGTAATGGTGCCAGGCCGTAGTATCCTGATAGCGAAATCGCGAGAGAAGGTCGCGCAGGGTGCGTGATGAACCGTTGGTGAAGTAGGGATATTTTTGTTTGACGCGTCTTAGACTGGGGACGCGAGCGCCGGCCCTGTGGACATAGGGTTTAATGCCCGTTTTGGTATAGAAAGGCGCTCCCCAGACCAGGTCCTTTTCTTCTGCTTCTAGCCATATTTTCCAATCCGTATAGGGCAGCGATTCGTATTCTCGCGTCGATATAGTGGCCTGGTGGCAATACTCGCATCTCTCGCGGAATACAGGAAGGCCTTTTAGTGCCTTCGGGCTGAGCTTCCGTGATTGGGTCTGCCAGGGGTTGGGACGGTGTTGAAAATCCACAAAAAAGGATAGGAATGCCCTGCGCAGATACGTCGGCGACAACTCTGAAGGGAGGTTGCCGATCTCCTTCAGCCACGGAAATGCCGAAAGCTCGACGGAAAAGGAATCTTTGCGCCCCTGATTGGCTACGCGAAACTCTGCCAGTACCATGGAGGCTAATGACTTGTCTCCGGCTCGTGAAAAAAGAGGAACATTGTTGGCCAGATTGCGGACCGTCTTGGTGGAAGCAAAAACGTGGCCTCTTCCCGTGTAATGAACTCGACCATCGAAGGTGCCCTCGTGGTGACATGCCTCGCAGGTAAACCTCGACAGCTCTCCGTCGGTCCGGTTGTGGGGGGTTAATAGGGTAGTAAAAAAAAGAAGCTCGCCGATGCGGCTTTCCCTGGAGAGTTTAGCTTTGGACAGGGGAATTCCCTGGACCCTTTGATAGGCGGAACTCTCTGAGTCAATCTTCAGTCGGTATATCTGATCAAACAAGGCATTGGTAATTACGAGCGAATGGTCCTCTTTGCCCGGTTTCTTCTCGTTTTGCTCTTCCTGCACGATAACAAAGTCGGTAGTTCCAGGAGGAAGATTAAATTGCCCGGTGAGTTGGAGCCGGCCCTCTCGGACATCAAATCGCGCCAACTTCGGGGAGCCGAAGGCTGAGACCCAAAGTCGCGACGTGTCATGAGATGCGGATTCGAAACGGAGCGCCTTGGGGGTAACGATATTTATCTCGGATAGGTTTTGCTGCGCGTATCGGCCGGGGACCTCCCTGTCGGTGGGGCGCCACCGATAGACCCCTGTCGAGGGATCTCGGCGGAGGACATAGAGGAACAGGAAAGAATCGACATAGCCAAACTCCTCCCCTAGGCGGTTGAGCGGGTGATTCTCAACACCCCCTGCGGCGATCATCATGGCTGAATCCGAGGCTATGGCGTCAAAGGCCCAGATGGGTCCGTCATGGGTAATTTGAGAGGAGAGGGAAAAATCGGGCTGTCCTTGGGTGAGCGGAACGATCAGGAGGGTGTGGTCAAGAAGGAGATTAATCAAAAGGTGATTGTTTTGATAGCGAATCTGGACAGGACCTGCGGGTAGAGGAAAAGCCTTCTGATGAAAGGTCAACCGATTTTGCCCCGGCCAGTTCGGCGCTAGGGTCAATTGGTGCAAACGGCGGTCGAAGTCATCGAGCAAAAACAAACTGTGAAGGGAGGGGACATAGACCAGATCGCGCACGGATGCTACGCCTCGAAGGCGGATTTTCCCTCGAGACAGGATCTTGTGGGGGGTGATTTCGTACAGCTGAATTTCCGGGGACTGGTTGCCGCTGACGAACAGGAAGCGGTTGTTGACGAGGGTCCAGGCGGTTGGCGAGCGGGGGGTTTCCCTTCGGTCCATTAAATTCAGCGAGCGGTCCGCGAGCAGGATCTCCGAGCGGTTCCGCAACAGAATCAGGTACTGTTTCCGATTGGGAAGGTAGCGGATCTTGAATGGATCACTGCCGAATTTATCAGCCGGATTCAGGCCCGGAGATTCTCTGAATTTACGCAAGAGGCTATTTTCATAATTCAGGAGCCCCTCCAGAGAGGGGATACGGTTGGCGGGTTTTCCTGCGGCAGGTAAGGCAATCAGGATAACTCCCAAGGCGAGGAACAAGGCCGGACCGATCCTGACCTTATAAGTGGAGGTTTTGTGCCCTTGTCTGTTGCCGCGTGGCGGCGCCACTGAGTGGAAGGAAGGGGAGGTGCGCGATAATAAAGAGGGCAATCTGCCCACTACCAGCCGGATTCCGCCTCAGCTTCCAGAGTTATGCTTACCCGATGTTGATGGGCCTTAACCTTGCCACTGTCCTCATCCTTGCTGGAACGAACGATGACGGTAGTCCCTTCCTGGATGTCTAATAGCTGCTCGCTGTTCAAAGTGATGCGGTGGCTGTCTGCCGAATCACTTCCGATAACGTATTCTTTTGCCCCATCCATTAAGGCATCCTCTGTGATGTCGTGACTGTGTGAGTGACTCGCTACGGCCGGCGTGGCCCCGGCGACCTTAACGGTGAGATTTTCCTGGGCCTGGACTCCCCGGGCAAGCAGGGGAATGCTCAAAATAGATACCGAAATAATTACCGTTATCAGTGTTTGATGCATAACTAGCTCCTTGTTTAATTTTTGTTGCTAAGATACTGGCAAACGTCTACCCTGTCAATGTTTTGGGAGAACCGGCATGCCTTCACTACCGCTAATTCCCTGGGCGCTCCTGGTGATCCGGCTGACCCTGGGTATTATCTTCATTGCTCACGGGGGGCAAAAACTCTTCGGCCTATGGGGAGGACCTTGCTGCGCTTCCACTACCGGGCTCGCTGTCACGATTCAAACTTTTGAGAGGAACATGAACATTCCTCCCTTTCTCACAGTGATGGCAGCGGCTGCGGAGTTTCTTTGCGGCATTGGCGTAGCGGTTGGCCTATTGACTCGGTTTGCCGCCGCGACGTTGGCGGTCGTCATGGTCGTGGCGATGATCGAGGCCCACCTGCCGCATGGCTTTTTCATCAACTGGCAGCTTGCTCGTGGGGTCGGGCATGGGATTGAGTTTAATGTTGCACTTCTGGGAATGTCAGTGGGATTGCTACTGTCGGGGCCTGGAATATTTTCACTGGATCGACTGCTAAGGATTGAGAAAGGATGACGTGGGAGATCATAAGAATCTATTCTGGGAATTATGGCCTGGACGATAGGCAGTGGCACCCGAAAGGAGAGTCGGTGTGGGTCCTTTGAGGAAAGAGGAAGAGAAGGTATTGAAATTCATCGACGAGAAGGAAGTGGTGGATCTTGCTGTGTCCATGGGGAATATCACTGCTCCCTCAGGCCACGAGCAGCCGATGGCGGACTTCGTGCTACAATGGCTTAAGGACAACGGTTTCAAAGCCTCGTTTCAGCAAAAAGTGGCTGAAGGGCGGTCCAATACCATAGGAATTTTGGGAGGGCAGGGAGGGGGAAGAACTCTCTTGTTTAACAGCCATATGGATTCGGACCAGGGCTTGCCCCCAATCCCCGACGGGCCCATTCCCCCCGGCCCTAAGATACGTGTCGAAGGGAGACGCATATTCGGTAAGACCGTACAAAATGACAGAGGCCCGATGGCCAGTTTTATGATTGCCGCCAAGGCCATAAAGGAATCGGGAGTCCCCTTGAAAGGTGACCTTGTGATGACCATGGTGGTGGGGGAGATCGGGATGGCCCCGATCGATGAATTTCAAGGGACCAGGTATATCGGGAAAGGGTATGGGAGCCGCCATGCGGTGGACCATGGAATAACGGGTGACTTTGCCTTGGTTGCCGAAACCACGGACTTCGGCGTGACTTGGGTCGAAGCGGGCGCCGCCTACTTCAAGGTGACAATTCACGGGACGGGCTATTACACGCCGCGCCTTCCCAAGAGGGGAGCCCTCAGGGATAGCCCCAATCCAATTGTCAAAATGCTGTCTGTCATTGAGGCTATTGAAAAATGGGCGCCGGAGTATGAAAAAAAATACGCTACTGAGTTTCCGGTGGGCTTAATGGTTCCAAAGGTCGCTGTGGGAGCAATACGGGGCGGTCTGCCGTTCAGCCCGAGCGTCGGCGCGGAATCGTGCAGCATCTATGTGGATGTGCGAGTCCCCCCCAATGTGAGCTTTGCGACCGTGGGAAGGGAATTAAAGGAAATCGTACTTTCTCAGGGACACGGCGGCGAGGTGGATATGTTTATGGCACGGAGGGGGCATGAGGGGAAAAATATCGAGCCGCTGGTGGACTCGATTCGCAGGGCGCACCGTGCAATCCGAGAAAAGGATTGCCCTCCAGTTTCAACCCCGGAGGTCAGTATGTGGCGGGACCTCAATGTCTTCAACGAAGTTGGCATCCCGGCCGTGACCTTCGGTTTTCCTCGAAAAAGCGAGCCCGGCCTGAGTGAACGGTTCGTCGATATAGACGATCTCGCTGACTGTTCGAGGATCTATTGTTTGATTGCCCTTGATATCTGCGGATTCTAGCTCACTTAGATTCAATGTAAACCCCGCCTCTTGAGGCGGGCATAAAGCCGATGGGGTTTTCAAAGGAGAGAAGCGGCAGCTCTCCCCATTGGTCGAACACGGGGATTCAAACCCCGTGTTCGATATAACTTGATTCCTTTAACCATTTCTTGATCCAACGGGGCTGGGGTAGTTTTGCCAAAGGAGATTAGCAATGGAGATTCAGAGTTGGGACAGGGATGTTAGGATTGCGGTGCTGGTCTCTGTCATGTTTGAGACCTGGACGGAGGGAAGGGCGCCGGGTTATTCGCCGATGACCACTCCCCTCAAAGGGGAGACAACAGATCGGCACGGGATCTCCTGGTCCAAATACGGAGGCAAGACAGGGATCTGGAGGATCATGAGGACCCTGGATGAATTCGGGGTCCAGGCCACGGTCTGTGTCAGTGGCAGGTCGGTAGAGGTCTTTCCTGAGGCGGTAAAGGAACTCCACCGAAGGGGACATGAGGTGGCCGGCCACTCCTACACCCAGGACACACTCCTCTGCTATCTCTCACCGGAGGAGGAGCGAAAGGTGATCCGTAGGTGCTGTGAAATCATCGAAGGAGCGGTAGGGGTCAAGCCGGTGGGTTGGTTGAGCCCACGGGTGACGGACACGCCTCATACGGCAGAATTTTTGGCCGAAGAGAGCTTCCTCTGGCATGGGGACTATAATGATAGCGATCTCCCTTATCTGTTGAATACCGCCAGAGGGACCATGGTTGCTATCCCGCATAGTGACTTCACCGATAACAGGGTCCTGCGGGCGAGCCCTAGGAACTTCTTCCAGGTATACAAAGATACGTTCGACTATCTATACAGAACTGAGCCGAATGGAATGATCAACCTCACCTTTCATGCGCATTTCGGTGGGCGTCCGCTTATAACGGCCATGATCGTGGAGGTTCTGAAATACATGAAGGGTTTTTCCGGGGTCTGGTTTCCCCGCCATGAGGAGATTGCCAGATGGGTGCTTAGACATGCGGATTCTCCTGACCGGTAGTCCCGGAATCGGCAAAACTACGGTAATCCAGCGCATTTTGAGAAATCTCCAGGGGATTAAATGTGCGGGTTTCTATACGGATGAGAAACGGGAAAGAGGACAGAGGAGGGGATTTATGATTCGCACCCTGGACGGTGTGGAGGGGACTCTGGCTTCGGTTGGTGGAGAGACAGGGCCCAGGGTAGGCAGATACATGGTTCATATTGAAGAATTCGAAAGGGTTGTACTTCCCCGGATCAATCCAGAAGAAAGCCCTGCGGAGCTCTACGTGATCGATGAAATTGGAAGAATGGAATTAATGTCAAGAAAGTTCCGTGAGAGTATCATTAGTCTTCTTGCCCAGCCTTCAAACGTCCTGGCCACTGTGGCCCTCAGAGGAAAGGGTTTTCTGGATCAGATCAAGGGGAGAAATGACATCGATCTGATTGAGGTGACAAAAGGAAACCGTGACTCGTTACCGGAGACCACAGCCCTAAAAATTATTGCTGAGATAAAAGGAGTTAAGAGCACTATTTAAATTAAACCTTGAGATTTAATAGAACCTCCTTCCCATTCAATATTAACTGTGGAACGACATCCACGGGCTTTCGAAGGGTATTGGTTGCATAGCAGGAACGTTCGACGGCATCCAGAAGCTCGACGATGCGCTCTTCTTTTTCAGGGCTTTGAAGAGACAGCTCATAGACCAGGCGTTTGCAGGCAGATGGTACGTCGGCTAAACCGAACTTGCCCCGCTGGTCGAATTCCCCTCTGATCGAGAGCTCAGCCTTGTCAATTTTGATACCCAGGTATGACGCACACTGCGTCACTTGGCTCAGGAGTCAAAAACCAACTGCAGAAACCAGGTACTGCAAGGGAGCCGGGCCCTTTCCGGTGCCGCCCCTCTCGACTGGCTCGTCGCAGGCTATCACATAGCCGCCGGGTACCTGAGCTTCTTTGAAGTGGTCCTTGACCAGTCGGATCTTTGTTTGGTGTACGGTGACAGCTTTTTCCGGATGTTCCAGAAAGGCACGGCGCCGCCTCTCGAAGATCTCCTTGTGATGCTCGTAATCTATGGAGCAGCAGCTCTCCTCATCCGCGTCAAATTTATTCATGGCTGTATTCCTCCGTGATAAATTTTTCCTTATCCTTGGCGCTATATGCCAGGGCACCCCTAACTCATTTCGCCACGGGATGTCGGTGGTCGAGGCCTGCCTATTGTTTAACCGTTTTTCTACCATGATCGCAATGGACATCCTGTCCGCGGGAGCCGGAGGAAGGCTGGAGCCTTGGGGCATAACCCCGATCCGTAAAAAATAATCGAGGCATACCCCGTTTGGAGCAACATATGGCAGCAATTAGCGACATTATGATCTTCGGTCTGCAACTATACTGGAGGTGAGTTGCCGGTTCACACTACAAACAGG
>JAZFYO010000053.1:0-3270 GCA_036443615.1 Binatia bacterium
TTCTTTTTCTTCGTGGAATGGAGCGGTTCGCCAAAGACCTCTTCAAACGAAAAGCGGTGGCCTTTTTCGAGTTGCGCGAGACCCTGCTTAATTTCTTGCATCAGCGCCGGATTGCGCTGGATCTCCCGCGTTTCTTTCCAACTCTCAAACTCCTCCGCGCTGATGAGCACTGCGGCAGGACGCCCATTGCGAGTGATCACGAGTTCTTCTTCCGTTTGCTCCACCGTTTCCACTAATTCACTCAACCGGGCTTTGGCTTCAGACAGTGTAAGTATTTTTGACACCGGATAGCTCCTTGATAGACTAGAATTCAGACTAAGGTAATGGCTGAATGATGTCAAGATAGAAAGGATAGCAAGGAATCCGTAGGGTCAATCAGTAGCCAGAATGGGGGATAAGGAAAAACCATCCCGAGCAGCCTCTCGAAGGGGTGAAGGAGAGGTCCGTAGCGGTCCACGAGCAGCAGGGGTCCTAGGGGACCGTGGAGGCAGGAGGGTCGAAGCCGCGTGCTCATGCGACAGGGTTATGTCCCGAAAACTCAATACTCATGCCTAACCCTAATTTAATGACCCTAATTTAATTGTTTCCTCCCCGATTGGGAACGAGCCCTTCACGCCGTGTTTAAATGGAACTCTACGGGTTTGCGCCCGTAGTGGTGCGGAGGTAAAATAGACACTGAATCCTTAACTTCTGACCCCATCTTTGGCTTATCTTTTGGTCACTTACTGAAACAAGGAGCATCAAGAATGTCCACGGCAATCCGGACCAGGCCCTTTACCGTCGAAGAATTTCGCAGAATCGGAGAAGCTGGCATTTTAACGGAAGATGACCGAGTTGAACTCATCCATGGAGAAATAATCCCTATGACACCCATTGGCCCCCGGCACGCAGCGTGTGTCAATGCTTTGACGCGAATGTTAATCCAAAGGGTGCGGCCGGATGTGATTGTGCATATCCAGAATCCCTTGCAGCTTGATCGCCACACGGAAGTGTATCCGGATCTCGTTGTACTTCGCCCACAGCCTGGCCGATACCAAGAAAAAATCCCTGACCCAGATGATGTCCTTCTTCTCATTGAAGTGGCTGACACCACGTTAGCGAAGGATCAAAGCGAGAAGCTACCACACTATGCCCAGGTTGGTGTCCCCGAAGTCTGGATTATTGACGTCGTGAAAAAGGAAATCTTGGCCCACTGGGACCCATCAGGGCAGCACTACAAAAACACTTCCTCATCCGTACGTGGTACCCCAATGACCTCCCATTCCCTGTCGGACCTCACCATCACAGCGGATGAGATTTTCTCCTGATAGGCCTCCCTCAGAATAGGGCAAGGCATTGGCATGTTCGCCTTGCTTTAGCCCGACTGGGATTTCGGGGGGTGAAAAAGGGGCAGGATCTTTTATTGACACCTCCCGCGTCCTCTTCCAAGATGATCTATGCCTCGCCGTCCCCGAACGGCCACCAGTGGCCTGGCTTATCATGTCCTCATCCGGCGGGGTGCGCTTGCCCTTGTTGGAGGCCCCTGGTCAATATGTAGCATTTAAAAAGATCCTACACGAACCTAAGATCCTTAAAAAGACTCCAAACCCCCGCCCCCTTTTTCACCCCAAAAAGACCATCCCCTCGAAGGAGTTACGGCGAGCTACGTAGTCATCCTCTTAGGGCGAGAACCTCGCTTTTGCGACGATCCTTCGGAGGAACCTGCCAAAGCGCTGACGGGAGGCGTGCCAGCGGTTTGGGCGGCAGAATGGGGAGGGGGGGACTGGGTCATTGCCACGGACACTTGGAGTCAAAAGACCTCACGGGACTAACCCTGGGCGAGAAAAGATTTCCGACCCCTTTACGACACCTTGACACTCAAGAAAATATCAAGTGATTACAAAGTAATTATGTCACGGAAATGAGAGAGAGGGTCCCATGAAAACCACCGTTGTCCAAATCGGGAATTTTCGGGGCATTCGTATACCCAAAACTCTTTTACAACAGTGCCAATTAGAAGATTCGGTTGATCTTGAAGTTCAAAACGGACAGCTCGTTATTCGTTCTTTAACGAAGCCGAGAAAAGACTGGAAAGAGGCCTTTCAGCACATAGCCTCCAGAAAAGATGATCGCCTCCTTGATCCCGCTGCTCCCGGGGGTTCCCAATGGGATAGGACTGAATGGACCTGGTAGTTTCTCGCTGTGACGTGCACCTGGTCTGCTTGAATCCCACAGGAGGCCGGGAAATCCGCAAAACCCGGCCTGGCCTGATCATCTCCCTCGACGAAATGAACCACACCATCGATACCGTGATGGTGGCCCCTATGACCACCAAAGGGCGCGCCTATCCCACTCGTGTGCCGGTCAGGTTCCAAGGAAAGAGGGGCTACCTTGTACTCGATCAAATTCGTACAGTGGACAAAAAGCGATTGGTGAGACGACTGGGAGAGGTCAAGCCTCCAACATCTCACAAGGTCCTTGCCGTGCTCTCTGAAATGTTTGCACCCTAACCGCCTCTCGCGTACAACCCTCCAGACACACGCTCCTCTCACCACAGGTGGGAGCGGAAGTTATCCTGGTCGCGAGACAACAAAGGATTCATTCCACCGGCGTTTCCCATCATTCGCAAAATCCCCCTCTATCCAAATCAGCGGGAGACCATACGGGGTGGGGCTGGCTGCTGAAGGGCAAGATTCTTCTCAATGCAGACTGACTGGGACGGCACTGGATTGTGCCTCTCCTCCCATTGACGCAGTCTAGTCTTCAGCCCTTTTATCTCCTTGTTCTCCGGCATAATCCGAGCCTTCAACTTTCCACCTGTTCAGAACATGGGGACTGGCTCCGGCACAGAAGGGAGACAGTCCCTGATCAGGACAGTCCCCGCCGGTGCCTGTCCCCATTTTCATGATGCATCATTTGGAGTTCCATGCCATACCTGACCCGTTTAATTCCTTTACGGTGATTGACCAGCCCGCAAAGGTGGAACCCAGTCACTCCGCACACCGACGGTCATCCCCAGGGGGTAAGGTGGTCAGGGTTACGCACACAAGATTCTGAAGAGCCTTTTATGCCGAGCCTAAATACTATTTGCTCCTCCCTTCATTCATTATTATGATGATCCCGGCACGGAGGGAGGCCACGATGGAAATTCCCAAATATATCGGACAAATCAAAGAAAAATACGGGATCACTAATGACTACGTGTTGGCAAAAAAACTGAAGGTCAGCCAGCCCGAGGCGAATTGGTTTCGGCGGGGACGTAAAGTTCCCAATACCTCAGTCTGCATCAGG
>JAZFYO010000054.1:0-2356 GCA_036443615.1 Binatia bacterium
CACGAAGAGAGAAACGCATCGCTCTATGATGGTCCTCTCAAGCGGAACTACGATCCGGTGTCGCAGCTTGAGGCTATGGATACGGAGGGGCTGGACACGGCAGTGTTATTTCGCACCTCTCCCCTTCACACAAACGAGAATTTCGAGCCGGAGTATGCCAATGACCTGTGCCGGGCGTGGAATAGCTGGATTTCGGATTTTTGCAAGGAGAATCCGCAGAGACTAAAGCCGTCTGCGCTCATTACGCTGCATGACGTTGATCTCGCGGTAGAGGAGGCACGCCGCTCGGTCACAGAGCTGGGGGCTGTGGGTCTTTCCTTGTGTCCGGAGCCAATCAACGAGCGTCAAATTCACGACCACACCTTTGACCCCTTGTGGCGCGAGGCCGAGCGCCTGGAGGTACCCATCTGTTTCCATCCTCCGGCTGCACCTCAGCAGCTGCAGGTATCGCAACGCTTCGTCGGTCACCCCAACGAGCACCTCCTTGTCAATCCATTACGCAATCCCATGGAAATCATCCTGGCAGTCAGCAGCTTTTGTATGGGAGGGGTCCTAGAGCGATTTCCCAAGCTGAAGGTGGCTTTTCTGGAGGGCAATTGCAGCTGGCTTCCGTGGCTACTCTATCGGCTGGATGAGTATTGGGAGATGCAAGGGAAGATGGCCGATGTGCCACTGCGGCAAAAACCGAGTGATTACTTTCGCCAGCAGTGTTTCATCTCGGTGGATGTGGACGAAGGGTTGGTGGTAAATGTGATCGATTATTTGGGAGACGACAACATCGTCTTTTCCACGGACTACCCCCACATCGACTCACGCTGGCCCCATGCCGTCAAAAGCTTTTTGGCTTTACAGGGGATCTCTGAGGTCTCTTACAAAAAGATCCTGTGGGATAACTGTGCCAGGCTTTATAACTTATAAGAGAGACAAATATCAGGCTCACCTTATTGATTTAATTACTTCTTGTTAAGGTGCTGCGCGTAAACCCGGACTACCTCCTCCAGGCTCCTGCTCTTGTCCATCGTCTCCCGGTTCTCAGCTGCTAAAGGCGTGGACGCGAGAAGCCTGTACACCTCGGCGGCCCCCTGGTGAAATCTTGGTGTCACGCCTGCGGCCTCAAAGGTCGCGGCGATCTCGTTCATCTCCCCGATCCACCGCTCAGAGTCCGGCGGGAGGCCGGGCACCCTGGCCTGCATCTGCTTGTAGGCGCCCTGCTGGCTGTAAAGAAACTCTTCCCTAAGCTCATCGGTCAGGCCCATCACCTCGGCAGCCACCAGGACCGCTGTGTAGAGTGTATTCGTCCCTTTCGTGAGCGCGGCGTAGCACATCTTGATGGCGGAGGCCCGTCCAATCTCGGCCCCGATCGGCCGGACGTCGATGCCTTTCCCGTTCAGCTCTGTCATAATATCGGCCCGCTCACCACTTACGTAGAATCGCGTAGGAACTCCCTTTCCGGGGGGCGACCCGATGATTCCGCCGTCGATGTAATCGGCGCCAACTCGCGTAATCTCCTTACCGATGCGCTGACTAGTCTCGGGTGAGACGGCATTACAGTCGGCATAAGGACGCTTCTTGCCTGCCGAAGCCATTGCCTCGGCGACCTGACGGGCAGTTTTCAGCGCGGCCAAAGGTGGAAGGATCGCAACCACAAGATCGGCCTCAGAGACCATCGCTTCAAGGGAGGGCACATCCCGAAATCTCCCGAGCTTTGCGAGTTTTCTAGTCCGATCGCCTCGCCCAACCAGGCACGTAATGACATCGAGCCCATGCTCACCCAGGGCTCGCCCCACACTGTGCCCCATGTCCCCCGGACTGATTATGGCAACGGTCTGAACTGGCATTTGTCTGTCTCCTCTATTGTGCTGTGGATCGATGAGTCACTTACTATTATAAGGAACAGGACTGGAAACAGTTAAGAAGAGCAATCCGGAGAGGCTCTAATTTAGAATTCCTGATTTAGCTATGAAGCCAAGAGCGGTTAATTTTGGAATGAGCTCGTCAAAACTATGAATCAGTACCTTTGGACCGGCCGCTAACAGGGTCTCTTCGTCGTTGTAGGAATAGTCCGTTGAGAGTGCTACCGTACAGACCTCAAGCCGGTTCCCTCCCACGGTACAGGCCTCAAGGTTATTCCCTGCTTTTATGTAAGAGGCCGTTCCCGTTAGTAGTATCACTTGCAGCTTTTGAAATTTATGTTTCCTAAACAGGTAATATATCCCCTGCTCCTTCATGAAATAAGTTTGATCTCTATCAACTATTTCCTCGAAGTACTCTCCTATTCCATGATTCTCCATCGCTTGATGCTTATACCGCCTCCCCCCAGTGGTCATAAGTATATTATCTAATCCGGCCTCTTGCG
>JAZFYO010000055.1:0-19286 GCA_036443615.1 Binatia bacterium
ATATCGACCTAAAACACGGCTTCTTGTCCATTTCAAAGTCCCGCTATTTAGGGGCCGAGAACGCCCCGAAGACTGCTGGCAGTGAACGTGAAATTCGCTTACTTCCGGGGGTGATCGAGGTTATAGGGGCCACTAAACCCCTGCGTGTCGCGATTGACGAGCATGTTTTTAAGAACCAAGAAGGGAACCCCGTTAATTTCCATACCTGGCGGGCAAAAGCCTGGTATCAAGCGCTAAGAGCTACGAGTCTGCGGGAGCGTAAGCCCTACACTACCCGGCATACTTTTATCTCAGCGGGCCTCAGCAACGGAGTCAACATAAAGTGGCTGGCCGAGTATTGCGGAACGTCCGTGGCGATGATCGAGAAGCATTACGGGAAGTATATCCGGGGTGATGTAGATGAGCAGTTTGAGAGGCTTTTAGGGGCAAAACCCGTAACCTTTACCGAAACCCAAGGCAGAGCGACGGGTACTGATAGGGGCAAAGTATTGGAAAACTCTAAGAAAGAGGTATGGTGGGCCCACCTGGATTCGAACCAGGGACCTACCGGTTATGAGCCGGTGGCTCTAACCAGCTGAGCTATGGGCCCGAATGTTACAATGCAGATCTGCTGATTTTTGAATGCAGGATTCTGGATACAGAATCCAAAGGGAGTTAGTCCTGCTCCGAAAGAAAAGCCGACGCTAGAATCGTAAAAAGCGCCATCTCTCCTAGGCCTCAAGTAATCTGTCATCAGGTTTGACGAACTATCTACAGCCTACGCTTTTTCAGAGCCCCACAGGGGGCCTCGTTGGGGCCAACTTTTCGGACAGAGTTAAATTCTCGCTTTTGAAATGTTCAACAGAACAACTTCAACATTCTCCGAACTTGGCGTCCTTTGCCCCTTAGCGCGAGATGGCTTTCATCCGATTCCTGATTCTCATCGCGCCAAGACGCCCCCGAATGAAAATCCGAATTTCGAAATTCGAATGTCGAACTTTTTCTTGGCGTGCTTTGCGTCTTCGCGGCTCGCCCTGTGGAATAGCGCTTCAGGCGAACAAGTCCATCTTGGTCGAGTCGGTATTCCACGGGGCGAGTCATCGTTTTTCCGATTATGTCATCCAAATTTCAACAGAAAATTTCAAATATCTTTGGTTAGCCTTCCATAAAGGTCTTGAGCCTTCGGGTGCGGCTCGGATGCCTGAGCTTACGCAGCGCCTTGGCCTCGATCTGTCGAATGCGCTCTCTGGTCACTGCGAACTTCTGACCCACTTCCTCCAGGGTATGATCTGATTTTTCTCCGATACCAAATCGCATTCTCAGCACCTGCTCCTCGCGCGGGGTTAAGGTCGCCAGGACCTTTTTGGTCTGCTCTTGGAGGTTGATGTTGACTACGGCATCGGAAGGCGCGACGATCCGTTTATCTTCGATAAAATCGCCTAAGTGGCTATCCTCCTCCTCCCCAACCGGAGTTTCCAGGGATATCGGCTCCTTGGCAATTTTCAGAACCTTACGTACCTTATCTAGAGGAATCTCCATCTTGGTAGCGATCTCCTCCGGGCTAGGCTCGCGCCCGATCTCTTGAACAAGATAACGCGAAGTGCGGATCAGCTTGTTGATGGTCTCGATCATATGGACGGGGATACGTATGGTCCTGGCCTGATCAGCGATGGCCCGCGTGATAGCCTGGCGAATCCACCAAGTGGCGTAGGTAGAAAACTTATAACCCCGTTGATACTCAAACTTGTCTACCGCCTTCATCAGACCGATGTTTCCCTCCTGGATCAGGTCCAGAAACTGGAGCCCTCGGTTGGTGTATTTCTTGGCAATGCTAACAACCAGACGGAGATTGGCCTCGATCAATTGTTTCTTAGCAAGATCCGCATTGGTCTCTCCACGGGTAATGGAACGCACCCGGCGCTCGATCTCTTCCGCCGGCATCTCCTGTTCTTTCTCTATCCACTTGGTCTCCCTCCGCGCACTACGGATCCCCTCCCCCATCTGCTTGATCGCGGCCTGACCCATCCGAAGGCTTCCTGTGGCCCGCTGCCAATGTTTCTTTCGTCCATTTTTTCCAGGAATAAGCTTGAGGATCTCGTCGGCCGACTTCCCCGACTTCCTTTCGAACTTGCGCACACGGTCTTTCAGTTGCCGCAGGTGATTCAATGCCCCCTTGAGCTTGCCCACAATGATATCGATTTGCCTACGATGTAGTTGAAGGGCCTTGAGGGCCTTAAAGATCTTTCCTTGATGCTTGACGAGGGCCTCTTGTAGAGCCTGCTTCTTTCGTTTGGACAGGCGCTTCCTCTTCAGCTTCCTCTCGGTCTGCTGTTTTTCTCTTTCCAACCGGCGCAATTTGGTTGTCTGCTCTATGAGCTTCTTCTCATGCACCTCCTCATCTTCAAGGTATTCGAAGTCATCGTCGGCGTCTTCGACGACCTCCCTTACCCTAATCTCATGATCCTGGATCTTCTCTTCGAGGTCGAGGATATAGTGCAGCGCTAAACTACAGGAGAGTGTCTCGTCGATAACTTGCCTGTCCCCCTCCTCGATCTCCTTGGCGATCACGACCTCACCCTCCCGGCTGAGAAGGGAGACGGTCCCCATCTCACGAAGGTACATTCGAACCGGGTCCCCGATTTTTCCCGCCGCTTCCCCATCCCCCTCCACCTCGACTTCCTGTTCATCTTCTTCTTCATCGTCGGAGGTCTCATCGCCCTGACCCGCAAGGGTAACCCTTTGATTAGAGTCAACGACCTCAATATCCATCTCACCGAAGATCGTCATGACATCATCGATCTGGTCCGGAGAAACGATGTCGGGCGGGAGAATATCATTTAGCTCATCATAAGTAAGGTAGCCCTTCTCCTTACCCAGATCGATGAGCTTCTTGACCTCTTTGATATTTTTTTTGCTCGGCCCGGGAACGTTGGACCCTTTGGCAGACTCTAGCGAATTGCCGTTCTGGGGAACGACCGCTGCCGCTCTAGGTTGCGCTCTTTTTGTATAACCTCTTGCCATTCAATCATCCTCTCTCTTTTATCTTTATCGTCTTTTTTTTCTTCGGCAACACGGATAGCATTACGCAGATTCTCTTCCAACCCCTTCAAATACTTACGTTGCAGATGGAAGAGACAATCCTCCGCCATCCGTTCGGTCTCGATCTCCTTGATGTCCTCCCCTTGAAGCACAAGCGCGGTAATCTCGGAGGCCTGTACAGGGGGAAGACTCTGTGTCAGGTGAGCCACATTCACTTCTCCCCGCTCCCTCCACTCGGAGAGAATTCCACTGACAACTTGCCGCCACTTTGGGCTGACGAGACGCTGCAATTCAGCCACTTCATTTACTTGCCTGATCGCAGATGGGAAACATAACATGAGAGTAACCAGAGAAGACTCCGCCAGGTCCTCACGCACCCGGCCCGTCATCTCCTGCTCTTCCCGCCCTCGGGGAGCGACAGGGACCCCACGGCCATTGGCCGGAAATTGACGCAGCAGCTCCTCTCGAATCCCCAGGAGGTCTACGGCTCGTCGAATCAGCAGATCGACCTCAAAGGGGTTTCGGACCTTGGCCAAGACACGACCGATCTCCTGAGCAATCTGGCTTTTGCCCTCAAGGCTCTTCCCGTATTGCCTCTCTACCCAAGTGAAAAAATAATCAGCCGACGAGATCGCCCGGCCGATGATGTCCTCCATGGCCTCCTTCCCTCGAGATCGGACAAAGCTGTCCGGATCTTCCCCCTCGGGCAGGAAGGCAGCCTGGCCTAGCAGTCCTCCTTCTACGAAGATCTCAAAACTGCGGGCCGCCGCTTTTCTTCCTGCCTCATCTCCGTCGAATAGGGCGATCACGTTTTTCGTATAGCGCCTAAGGATCCGCACATGGTCGGGAGTAAGAGACGTACCCAGTGTCGCCACCGCATAAGAGATTCCGGACTGGGCCAAGGCCAAAACATCCAGATAGCCCTCCACCACCACCACCCGGTCCACCGCACGAATCGCCTCCTTGGCCTGGTAGAGTCCGTAGAGCTGGGCGCTCTTGTGAAAGAGAGGGGTCTCCGTAGAATTGAGATATTTGGGCAGGCCCTCTCCGATGATCCTGCCGCCGAATCCCGCCACTTTTCCTGCGGGATCAATAATGGGAAAGATCAGCCGACCAAAAAACTTTTCCCCGTAACGGCCCTGCCCCTTGTCGCTCACAAGTCCCAGGCGAACCGCATCATTCATCGACAATCCCTCTTTTTGGAGGAAACTCGCCAATCCGTAACCCCCAGACGGGGCATAGCCCAGGTAGAAACGTCGGGCGAACTGTTCCTCCACTCCCCTTGCCTTGAGATACTTGGATGCCTTCTCCCTCTCCGGGTGCCCGTAAAGTGCCTTGTGAAAATAGGCAGCCGCCCTTTCGTTCAAGCGGAAGAGGCCTTCTTTGTTCTCTCCATCTTTCCTGGCCCTGGGTCCCTCCGCACGTTGAACCTCGACCCCGTAACGCTCTCCCACTCTCTCCACGGCTTCCGGGAAACTCAGGTGCTCATAGTTCATCAGAAAATTAAAAACGTTTCCACCCGTGCCACAACCAAAACAATGGAAGATGCCCTTTTCTTCGTTTACTGTAAAAGAGGGGGTTTTCTCTGAATGGAAAGGACAGAGTCCGAGGTAATTGCGGCCGGTCTTCTTTAAAGTCAGAAAATCGGATATCACATCCACGATGGATGCGCGCTCCCGAATCTCTATGATCTTTTCATCCGCAATCATCTGGATCCTCTAGGCGGAACCCGAATCACCAGCGCCATTTTTTCCCGCTCCCATGTGGGAAAAGAGTGTGGTCTTACCGATTTCAACGAGTCCCTGGCCGAACCGGTAGAGCGGTGAGGCAAGGACAGAGTCATCCACCCTCTGTCTCATCTGCTTCGAGATCACAGGAGATGAATCCATGAGGAAAAGAATCAGGGCCAAAATCGCGGCACCTTTCCCAGCACCCAACAGGATACCACCAATCCGGTTAAGGCCCGTTAGAAAAATTACTTTAGCCGAGCGATGGAGGAACCGACCCGTCATATTAAACGCAAAGTAGACAGTGAAGAAAAGAGCAATGAAAATGATAGCCTTGGGGATGATAGGGGAAATCTTCCAGTAGCCTTGCCATAACATTGACGCCGGTTCATAGAACTGGACCGCTACAAGAAAACCAGTGAAGAGACCTAAGAGAGAAAATGTTTCGCGAAATAGCCCTTTGAAAAAACCTCTAATGGCAAAGAGGAAGAGAAGAAAGATTAGGATCAGATCGAGAATACTCACGATGGTCTACATCCAACCAGGGCGGAAGTAGGGATCAGGATAGTTTATCGCCCAGTGCCTCCCCTTGTAGATGGAGAACAAAGTCTTCAGCGCACCCTCTGACTTAGCTGATTTAGTAATAGCGGTAAGTTCGGAAGCGCTTCATGGCCCTCTTCCTCGCCGCTATCGCCTTCCTCTTTCTCTTGACGCTCGGTTTTTCGTAATGTTGCCGTTTGCGTAATTCCGCCAGGATACCAGCTTTTTCGCAAGTCTTTTTGAATCGCCGGATGGCGCTTTCAATTGATTCGTTATCTCTAATTCTAACTCCGGTCATTGCCTCAGATCACTCTCCCCCCCCAGTTCTAACCTGTTATGCCTAACAAAAACCCCAAGTATATCAATATATCCGATAAATTCTCCAAGTCAAGCTAGCAGGGGGTGGCCTTCTGCTCCTGTTTCAAGGCTGACAGCTGCGGTCGGTCCCTCTTTATCAAGTTATATCGACCACGGGGTTTGAACCCCGTGGTCGACCAAAGGGAAGATCTACCGCTTCTCCCCTTTGGATACCCCATCGGTTATGTGCCCGCGGCAAGCCGCGAGGTTACCTAATAATCAAATAAATAAAAAATTCCTTGTTCCCCTTCGGTCCTAAAAGAGGGGACTCGATCACCCCACCCACTTCAAGTCCGGAATTTTCAGCGGTACCCCGAATTTCCTCTATGACCCTGGTGTGTTCTTCGGGCACACGCACCACTCCCCCTTTACCCACTCTCCCCTTCCCCACCTCAAATTGGGGCTTTATCAGGGCCAGGATCTCACCCTCGCGTGGCAAGAGCTTCAGGACCTGGGGGATGACTATACGGAGCGAGATGAACGACACATCGATGACGGCCAACTCTGGCGGATAAGGCAGCTCCTCAGGTGAAAGATAACGAATATTCGTTCTTTCTAAAACAAGGACGCGCGGGTCTTTTCTCAGCTTCCAATCAAGCTGTCCATAACCAACGTCTACGGCATAGACCCGACGTGCCCCTCTGGCAAGGAGACAATCCGTAAACCCCCCAGTCGATGCACCCACATCCAGGACGATCCTGTCGCTCGTCTTGATCGCAAATTTCTCGAGTGCCCGCTCCAGCTTTAACCCGCCGCGGCTGACATAGGGAAGGTCTCTTCCGCGAAGTCGAATCGGAGCATCAGGTTCCACCAAGGCCCCGGCCTTGGTGACGGACCGGTCCTTGACCAGCACCTCTCCGGCCAGGATCCGCCTTTGTCCTTCTTCGCGGCTCCCCACCAGTCCGCGGGTCAACAAAAGCAAATCTATGCGCGCCCTTTTTCCCATCCCCCCTTTTTTCTCTTGTTCTCCTGCCGCATGATCTGAAGCGCCATTTGGGTAATCGTGTCTTTATCGAAGCCACAGATTTTTCTCAGCTCATCCTGTGTCCCGTGCTGGACAAAGCGGTCCGGAACCCCCAGGCGCTTTACACTGACGCCGGTGACACCCTTCTCCGCCATAAACTCTAAAAAGGCACTACCAAACCCCCCTTGCAACACATGGTCCTCCACCGTGATGACCCTGGAAACTTCATCTAGGATCCCCAAGAACAACTCCCGGTCCAAGGGTTTCACAAAACGCGCGTTTACCACTGCGGCATCGATTCCCAAATGGACTAGATCATTAGCGGCGCTCAACGCGGGGAGGACGGTGTTTCCTATCCCCACAATCAGGATGTCCTTTCCTCGGCGCAAGAGTTCCCCTTTGCCGATCTCTAGCCCACGGATCTCGCTGTCCATCTCCACTCCCCACCCATTTCCCCGTGGATAACGTAGGGTGATGGGCCCGGTGTGTTCGATTGCGGTTTTAAGCATACGCAGAAGCTCGTTTTCATCCTTCGGGGCCATGACCACCATATTGGGGATCGAGCGCATATAGGCGAAATCGAAAACCCCGTGATGCGTCGGACCATCCGCTCCGACCAGACCGCTCCGATCCAAGGCAAAGACCACATGAAGGTTCTGGAGGCAGACGTCATGCAGGATCTGGTCATACGCCCGTTGCAAGAAAGTGGAATAGATGGTCACCACAGGAATATAACCTTCAGTCGCCATCCCCGCGGCAAAGGTCACCGCATGTTGCTCGGCGATCCCCACGTCATACGAGCGATCCGGGATCTCCTTCGCAAATTTATCGATTCCGGTTCCGCTCCCCATGGCCGCCGTGATCCCAACGACCTTCGGGTTTTCCTTGGCCAACTGGATCAAGCAGCGAGCGAAGACATCGGTAAAGGAAAGGATAGGTCCCTTGTCTTTTTTGGGTTTGCCCGTGAGGACATGAAAAGGCGTCACGCTGTGGTATCGAACCGGGTCCCTTTCCGCCCATTTGTATCCTTTCCCCTTTTTGGTAATCATATGGACCAACGTGGGCCGCTCGATCTTTTTAACGTTCTCCAGTGTGCGGACCATCTCCTCGATGTTGTGACCGTCGATGGGACCAACGTATTGGAAGCCCAAGGCCTCGAAGAGAAACCCGGGTGTCACAAATCCGATAAACGAGTCTTTGATCTTGCGAGCCACATGGTAGAGATTCTCACCCACCTTCGGCAAAGTACGCAGGGCATGAACAAGATTCTTTTGCAATTTAACTGCCAGGTCCGTGGTCAACTGTCGGCTGAGGAAGGAAGAGACGGCCCCGACGCGCGGGTCAATAAAGACCTTATTGTCATTAAGCACCACAATCAGATCCTTATTAAGATGACCCGCCTGGTTCAGCCCCTCGAAGGTAAGACCCGCGCTCAGGCAGCCATCGCTCATGACGGCCACCACTTTTCGCTCCGCCCCCTGCAAAAATTTTGCCTCAACCATGCCGAGGGCGGCGGAGACCGACGTCCCCGCATGTCCCGCCCCGAAGACATCGTACACGCTTTCCTCACGGCTCAAAAAACCGCTGAGACCCTCGAGTTGACGAATGGTAGGCAATTTATCCCGCCTCTCGCATATGAGCTTATGGGCGTATGCCTGATGGCCGGTATCCCAAATGATCCGATCCTCAGGCGCCTTAAAGACATAGTGCAAGGCCAGTGTCAGCTCGACTGCGCCAAGCGTGGAGGCCAAATGCCCCCCCACCTCCGAGACGATCGAGATCACTTCCTCTCGCACCTCCCCTGCCAAAACACCGAGTTCCTCAAGACTCAACCTGGAAACGTCTTCCGGGATACGAATACGGTCTAGAATCCCTGCCATATGAAAGGCTCCTATACGGCTCGCGCGCTTATTTTAAAGGGACAACCAGATCAAAGCCCGGCCTGCCCCGAAATTTGCACACAATGAGGTCTTCTCTAAAAGTAATGGGAAATGGCCGTCATGGCCACTCTTTTTTTCTTTCGGATCGGGGCTAAACGGCCCGTTCCACAACGTAATGTGCGATCCCCCTCAGAGGGTCCGCAGCGACACCAAAAGGCTCAACCTCCCTCAAGCAGTTTTTCAGCAGCTCTCGAGCCCGGGCCTTAGCCGTCGGAAAACCCGCGACGAAGGGATAGGTAGCTTTTTCTCTCTCCTTATGATTGTTATTGCTCCCCTTGGTTTGATTTGGCTCACCCGCAGATCCCTCGGCATCCAAAATATCATCCGTTATCTGGAATGCGAGCCCCAGAAACCCTCCAAAGCGGCTTATCCTGCGCAGTTCTCTTGGTGCGGCCCCACCAACCATGGCGCCGACCCGGGCAGCCGTGAGGATAAGCGCTCCGGTCTTAAGCGCATGGATGGACTCAACTGTCGCCACATCCATCTTTCGACCCCCCACCTCCAGATCGACCGCCTGACCTCCGACCAACCCTCCGCCCCCGGCGGCATGGGAGATCTCGTGGACCAGTTCCAGAACGAGCTTTGACTCCAGGGCACGCACCACTTGAGGCTGTGTCATCAAGTGAAAGGCCTCTGTCAGCAGGGCATCTCCCGACAAGAGGGCCATACCCTCACCAAAGAGTTTATGACTGGTCAGCTTCCCTCTCCTCAGATCGTCATTGTCCAGGGCAGGCAAATCGTCATGGATGAGCGAATAGGTATGTATCAATTCCAGGGTGCAGGCGAAAGGGAGGAGGGCCTTCCGCTTAACCCCGAAAAGCTCTCCCACAGCCAGAGTGAGGATAGGGCGCAGCCTCTTTCCCCCCGTGAAGACACTATAGTACATCGCCTTGTAAAGGTTCGTGGGATGCCGCTCCCATTCTCTGAGGTAACGATTCAGAAAACGGTCAATGAGGTCCTGGCGAACTTTTAGATAAACGCGGATGTCCATGCAGAGATGGGTTATTTTTCTCTATCGCCGGCATCTTTCTCACCCAGATCGTCCAGAGGCGTCAGCTGTAGCTTGCCGTCTCTCTCCTTGACTAACAACTCTATTTTTTTTTCGACCTCAGTGAGCTTTTGATTACAAAACTTTACCAACCGAACTCCCTTTTCAAACGTAGCCAACGAATTCTCCAGGGAGAGGTCCCCAGACTCGAGTTGTTCCACCACGTTTTCCAAGTCTTCAAGTGCATCTTCGAATTTCTTTTTTTCCAGGTCCTTTTTGGCCATCGCCCCTCTCCACGGGTCACGTTATAGTCAAAAGGCGGGGTCTTTCAACCCCCCGGTGTATTTATTTCATGGCTACCGTTCTTCCCAGACCCTTTCCAAGAACTCAAAGGGATCCACTCTTGCCCCATTTAATCGCGCACCCCAATGGAGATGGGGTCCCGTTACCCTCCCGGTCATACCGACCTGACCGATTACTTCGCCCTTGAGGACCTGGGAGCCTTTCTCCGCTCGGAAATCCGAGAGATGAAAGTACATCGTATAGAGTCCACCTCCGTGATCCAAAACTATGCTTTTCCCGCTAAAGAAAAACTGGTCCCGGACGACCACCTTTCCGTGATTCGCTGCAACGACATCCGCGCCCTGAGGCGCCTTGAGGTCGACCCCCCCATGGGGAGATCGAGGGGACCCGTTGATGATCCTGCGCAGGCCAAACGGGGAGGTAACCCCACCAGGGACCGGGAGGATAAAGCGGCCCCGCCACCAGCGCTGTCGACCTGATACGGACCACAGCCGGGTCAATTGTTCCTTTTCCCGATGTATCCTCTTCAGCGTCGTCTCATCGAACTGATCAAAGGCAGCTGAAACGGAAAATCTCTCCGTGGAATATTTTTTTTTCCTTATCCGCAGCATAACGGGCACTCTCTTCTCCACTTTTCCCGAGATCCTGATGGCCAACGTCACCGGACCGGGCTTCGCCGCAAGATCCACCCCCAAGAGGGCCCTGTAAGAAACACTCCCCTTCGAGGGAAAAAAAGGCACCTTCCGGCCACGGAGTAACCCATTCACTCCAGCCAGACCTTCTCCGGAAACGCTAATCATCGACACCCCTCCCTGAAATATTTCCCGCGACTCAGGGGAAACGGTCAAGGAAATCTCTCCGGCAATGGAAGCGCCGGAGAGGAGAAAGAGTATATATAAGGATGGAGGGAGAAACCCCAGGGCTCTCATTTCATTCGCTATCTTCAACCCTGGAGACTGAGCTTCCGCGAGCAAAGGTGATTCTGAGGAGATCACCCGTTTTGACCGAACCGCTATCTTTCACGATGAGCCGGTCAGGCATCCTGTACACGATACTATAACCACGCTCCAACACCGCCAGGGGGCTCAAACCTCTTAACCTTTCTGAAAGACGAATCGAGTGGTCCTTGAAGCGGTCCAGAGAATTTTGCAACCGGCGCCACAGGCTTACTGAAAGCTCATCCAGGCGAACCTGGTTTTCCTGGAGCCTCCGCGTTGGGTCCACCAGCCTGCGCATTAACCCGTCCGAGACTTGCCTGCGGTTAGAGATCGCCGTTTGAACCGCCCTTACCAGGCGCCCCTCCGAGCTCTGTATCTGTGAATCGAGATCCTCCCTGCGAGGGATTACCATTTCGGCAGCCGCAGTGGGAGTCGGGGCACGCTGGTCGGCAACAAAATCGGCAATGGTGTAATCAATCTCATGACCAACGGCAGAGATCACCGGAACCGGGGCCGTAAAAATCGCCCGCGCAACGACTTCCTCATTAAAGGCCCAAAGATCCTCAAGTGAGCCGCCCCCGCGCCCCACTATCAGTACGTCGACCAATCCGGATCCACCGAGATCTCTAACCCCCTGCGCGATCTCTAAGGCCGCCCCCTCTCCTTGAACCTTTACCGGTTGAATCACTACCCTTCGGTCCGGGAACCGATCATCGAGAATGCGAAGCATGTCCTGCAAGGCCGCCCCCCTCAGGGAGGTGACAATCCCGATGGCTCGGGGTAAAAATGGCAGCGGTCTCTTCCGCTCGGCAGCAAAGAGTCCCTCCTCCAATAGCCGCTTTTTCAACTGCTCGAAGCGCAGGTAGAGGGCCCCTTTACCCCTGGGCTCCATCGATTCCACATAGATCTGCAGATCCCCACGAGTCGTGTAAACGCTCACCCGACCGAAACAGAGAATTTCCATTCCGTTCTCGGGCTCAAAACTAAGACCCCTGGACTGGCCTCGAAACATGACGGCGGCAATCTGACAGCTATCGTCCTTGAGTGTGAAATAGATATGGCCCGAAGGGGGGACACGAAAATTGGAGATTTCACCCACTACCCAGAACGAGTCGAGCTCTCTCTCCAGGGTCCCCTTGATAATCTGATTCAGTTCGCTCACGGACAGGACGGCCCGTGATTCCTCTGCAAACAAAGGGTTTTCTCGCTCCCCTTTCATCCCGGTTCCCAAAAACAATCAGCCCCGATCCGACACTTTAGCGCCGACAAGGCCCTCCGTGGGGTTCTGGAAAAAGGGCATCAGCCTTCGCAATGGAGAGATCCTGGTCATCTCCCCATAGGCGCCATACGGACTTATTGACGCATTCCCTGAGAAGCAGAAATAAATTGCGCTTCCTTCAATTTAGCGTAGGTATTTCTTTCGGATCGGGGCTGATCAAGTTATATCAACCACGGGGTTGACCCCCGTGGTTGACCAAAGGGAAGAGCTACCGCTTCTCCCCTTTGGAAACCCCATCGGTTTTGCGCCCGCGGCAAGCCGCGGGGTTACCCAATAATTTATTTACAAAACGAACGGTACGGAAAAGATAAAACAAAGCTGCGCTCTATCTTTCACTGGTGAGCCGGCAGTCTGACTTTTCCATTGTGATCCGGACTTAGGCGGCCTACTTTCGCACCAACTGTTTGAACACTTCCCATCCCTTCAGGAGCTCCAAGGCACGTTTGAGCTGAGCGTCATTCTTGATGTCGTCTTCCTTTTTCTCTTTCGCCAGTTCTTCTTTTTCCTCTTCGTTCGGTTGGTTTTCCAGATGGCCGGGAAGGTTCTCCTCTCTCAGGACAAGCCGCCGTTGCTCTGCTTGATCTTCTCGTTGATTTCTGGGCTCGTTTTCCATGACGATATCGGGCACGATGCCCGTAGCCTGTATCGAGCGACCTTTAGGAGTGAAATAGCGAGCCGTGGTCAAGCGTATCGCCGACCTGTCATCCAGGGGAAGGATGGTCTGGACCGATCCCTTGCCAAAGGTCTTGGTTCCCAACACGATAGCCCGCTTATGATCCTGCATGGCCCCGGCGACGATTTCAGATGCGCTGGCGCTCCCGCCGTTAACCAGGATCACCATCGGAAACTGAGTCCACGAGCCTTCCTTATGGGAATAGTATTTCTGTTTCTGGTGATCTAAACGTCCCTCTGTGTAAACGATCAGCCCGGAATCCAGAAAGAGATCTGTCACCCTCACCGCCTGCGTCAGAAGCCCACCAGGGTTGTTACGCAGGTCCAGCACGAGACCTAGAATCTCACCATTATCTGAACTCAGTTTCTCCAGGGCCTTTTGTAGATCCCGTTTGGTACGCTCTTGAAACTGGGCTATGCGGATATAGGCAAACCCCTCCTCCAGCGTGCGGTCACGCACACTTCGGACGCGAATTATGTCGCGCACGATGGCAAAGTCGAGAAGACGCGGGACGCCTTTCCTTCTGACGGAGATATTAATCTTGCTTCCCTTTAGACCGCGCATCTTACTCACGGCCTTCCCCAACGTCATATCCTTGGTAAATTCGTCTTCAATCTTAATAATTTGATCTCCGGCCTTGATTCCCGCCCGGTCGGCGGGTGTGTCCTCAATGGGAGAGACCACCGTAAGGATTCCGTCCCGAATCGTAATTTCAATGCCCAGGCCGCCGAACTTACCCTGGGTCTCCGTCTGAAGCTCTTTAAAGAGATCAGGGGTCAGGTATGCGCTATGGGGATCCAGGGAACTCAGCATTCCCTTTATTGCCCCCTTTATTAAATCCTTCCCATCGACGTCGTCCACATAGTTTTTCTTAACGATAGCTAAAATATTGGTGAAGGTCTCCAGGCTCTCATATTCGCCCCTGGCAATGGCCAGGACCTTGGTCACCGCCCCCCCGCTAAGAAAAAGCCCGCCCACGAGGCAGATCAATAACAACGTTACAAGAAATCCGTGCTTCTTTAGTAAGCGCATTTTAACCCCCACAAGAATAATCTGATCATTCTATATTAAAATTTTTGAAATATCTATTGCCCCCTGAACCACCGTAGGGGGTCCAATGGCTGACCATCTTTACGGATCTCAAAGTAGAGCCGTGCCCCTTGGAGGGAACCGCTGTCCCCCACCAAGGCTATGGACTCACCTTTTTGGGCACTTTCACCGGGTTTCTTTAAAATCTCGGAGAGGTGGGCGTATACGGTGTAATACCTCTCGCCATGATCAATAATGATCATCTTACCGTATCCCGAAAAGCGACCCGCAAAAATCACCCTTCCCGTTTCCACGGCCTTAATTTCTTCTCCCAAAGGGGCCTCTATATCGATCCCCTTACGAAAGACCTCGGCAGGGAACTCCGGATGGCTTGTCTTCCCAAAACCCCCTACCACCTTTCCTCGAACCGGGTACGGCAGCCTCCCCTTGACTGCTGCAAACCCTTTTCCTCGATAGGCCTTTACAGGCTTCACCATCGGCTTACGGACGATCTCGTTCATCATTTTCTGCAACCTGAGCGCTGCCTGTTCTAATTCCTTAAGGGCGCGTGTACGAATCTTCTTTTCCCGCTTCAGTCTTGCGAGAATCTGTCTTTTCTTTTTCCTCTCTTGGCGAATGGACCCCTTTACCTTGAGCAAGGCACTTTTTTGCCTGTCCAGATTCTTCCTCTTGTCCACCAATGCCTTTTTAAGCGCCTGCTGCTCGGCGGATTCGCTATGGAGGTTGTCAACAAGCTCCCGATCCTTGACGAGCATCAGTTCCAAGTAACGCTTGCGGCGCATCAGGTCAGTAACAGACCCCCCTCCATTGAGAAGGATAAAAGGACTGCCCCCCCTTTGCCATTTATAGAGCGCTCGTGCCCTCTTTTTAAAAAGCCTTCTCCTCACTCTAAGTGAGAGGCTCAACAGCTCCTCCTCCCTCTCCCTCTTTTGCAGATCCAACGAGATGGCCTTAAAGCTTGCGTTGATTCCCTTTAACCTGCTGATCTGGCCTTCTAATCTTTTCTCGATTTTTTCCAAGGATTGTAGGACCGATCCCTCCTCCTCCTTCACCTTGATAATCCCCTGCTTTTCCTTCTTGATCTTCCTTTTGATGCCCTCAAGATCTTTCTCCCTGTCCGCCCCATAGATCACCTGGCTCAGGAGCAAAAGGAGACCTACAACAGGTAAGAGTATATTCGCCGCTGGTCTCGTCATGTCCTTAGAAATCTCCTAAGGGAAAAGAGACTCCCTACAGCCCCCAGGAGCCATCCGAGAAGAAGGAGGAACGACGCCTGCCACATATCGAGGAACCGTAGCTGATCATCAGGGATCAGAATACCCAGAGAAGGAGGAAGGCGCACGTTGAGAAAGAGAAAGAGCAGCCAGAGAAAAAGGAGCGAGAAAGAGGCCCCCACTAGGCCCTGGATCATCCCTTCGATGACAAAGGGGGCCTTGATCATCCCGTCTGTGGCCCCGACAAGCTGCATAATCTCGATCTCATCCTCGCGGGCCATAATCGCGAGCTTGACCGTACTTCCCACAATGAAGAGTGATGCCATAAAGAGAAACCCGCCAAAGATCCATTTCGCCCACTGGATTCCAAGCAAAAGCAGGTTAAACTTCTCCATCCACACCTCAGGGTATTCTACCTCACTCACCCCCCTCACTCCCTTCAGCCGATTGGCCAGATCCGCCAACGAGGCGCGCTGCCGATACGACCTTTTCACTGCGATCTCCAGAGAGGCCGGTAGAATGCCTTCATCTAAACCCTCGAGCACCCCGGACTGGGCTCCCAGGTCTCCCTTGAATTTCTCCCATGCCTCCTTCTTCGACACATATCGGACACCCTCAACCTCCGGATAGGACCGCACCTGCCTCTGCACCGATTCGATCTCCGCGCGGTTAAGGCCTTCCTCGATGTAGGCAAAGATCTGGAGCTGACTGCTCCATCCCTTCAATAACCCACTGAGGTTCTCTTGGAGGAGGAGAAACCCGCCAAACACAAACAGCGTCATCGCCATCGTTCCGGAGGTCAAAATGTGGGTCCAGAGCAGCTCTTTCAGGCTCCTGAGGACCCGCTGGAAGAGAAAATTTATATGCGAGAGGCTCACCTGCTAACCCTTGTTTCCGCCAGCTTCGAATCTCCCACTAGGCACCCCCGCTGAAGCGTGACCACCCTCTGGTTAAACTGTCGGAGCATCCTGGTATCGTGGGTTGCAATCAGAATCGTTGTTCCCTGCTCGTGAATTTTTAAAAAGAGTCGAATCGTCTCCTCCGCCATATCGGGATCGAGGTTTCCTGTAGGCTCATCGGCCAACACCAAGACCGGATCGTTGACCAGGGCACGCGCGATGGCCACCCTCTGCTGCTCCCCTCCGGATAGGGACGGCGGCCTGGCGCTGTACTTGTCCTTGAGTCCAAGTTCGCGAAGAAGGTGAAATGCCTTGCTCCTGCTCTCCCGTGTGGAGACCCCAACCACCTGCGCCGCCAACGCGACATTCTCCAACGCAGTGATGTATGGGAGGAGTTTGAAATCCTGAAAGACAAGACCAATCTCTTGGCGCAGCCGGGTGAGTCCGGCTCCGTTCAGCCGGGTGATGTTCCGACCGTTAACTATAATCTGACCTTCGGTCACTTCCTCCGCCCGAAAGAGGAGTCTTAGAAGGGTGGTCTTGCCGGCCCCACTGGGCCCGCTGAGAAAGACACACTCTCCTTTGTCGATATCGAGGTGGATATCGGTAAGGGCTGGAAAACTAGGAGGATAAATCTTAGAAACGCGAAAAAGCTGGATCATTCAGACCGCTGCACCAGGAATGAGGTACCCACCAGAAACGTATTGGCACGGAAGTGGGGGGGGCTGATAGATTGCTATAGTTCTCTTTTTCTACCCCCATATCCCTAATATTATTGAGGTACCCACCTGATATGTATTGACACGGAAGTGGAGGGACTGATAGATTAATATATCTCTTTTTCTACCCCCATATCCCTAATATTATTAGGGTAAGGGAAGTTGCTCTAACTTACAAGCAATTTCTGGGTAGGGATGAATGTGAGCTTCGGATAATGGCACAAAACGGATATGAAAAACTAAAAGTTGTGCTGATCAAACCCTCGAAATACGACGATGAGGGATATGTCATACGCTTTTGGAAGGGGGTTCTCCCCAGCAACACGCTCAACGTCCTCAACGGCTTAACTGAAGACGTAAGAAGGCGAGGAGTCCTCGGCAACATCAAAATTGAAATAAATACTTTTGACGAGACCGCAGAGAAGGTACCCTTAAAAAAGATTATTCGCTGGGGCCAGCAACCGTTCACCAAGCTCGTGGTGGGCCTAGTCGGGGTCCAGACCAACCAGTTTCCCAGGGCACTGGACATGGCTCGGCGGTTCCGAGCAGCCGGGATCGACGTCCTCATGGGCGGTTTTCACACCAGCGGGACCATCAACATGCTCGGGGACCAGGAGCCGGAGATTCAGGAGCTCATCAAAGAGTCCATCTCCGTCGTGTCCGGAGAGGTTGAGGGCAAGTGGGAAGAGATCCTGGCAGATGTCCTGAGGGGAGAATTAAAGCCCATCTATTCCTATGCCCAGGATCTCCAGAATCTCGTGGACCTCGCGGATGCGCCCCCACCTGTGATCAGTCCTACGACGATGAAGCACTTTGCCTACTCCTCGTTCGGGACATTGGACACCTCTCGCGGCTGCCCCTTTGCCTGCAGTTTCTGCACCATCATCAATGTCCAGGGGCGCAAGATGCGCGAGCGGAGCCCTGAAAGCATCGCCGATCTAATTCGCCGAAACTATTATGATCGCGGGATCAATTACTACTTCTTCACGGACGACAACTTTGTCCGGAAAAAACTCTGGCGAGAGACCTTTGATGCCCTGATCCGCCTTCGAGAGGAGGGCATCAAGATCTCCTTCATGATGCAGGTGGACCTTGCGCGCAAGCCCAAAGACTTCGTCCAACTGGCCGCCAAGGCAGGCTGCACGCAGGTCTTTATCGGAATGGAAAGCGTTAACCCGGAGAACCTCAAGGCCGAGGGTAAGGGACAAAACCACGTCGATGAGTATAGACAGATTATCCAGGAGTGGCATGATGTCGACGTAGCTGTGCATACCGGTTACATCATCGGCATGCCCTTTGACACCAAAGAGCAGGTCCCCAAGGACATCCAATATCTTAAGGATGTCATCCAGCCGGATCAGGCATCCTTCTTCATGCTCACCCCACTGCCTGGATCCCATGATCATCGGGAGATGAAGAAGGCCGGGGAGTGGATGGATCCCGACTTTAACAAGCGGGACTCGTTCCACGCCACGATCAAGCATCCCCAAATGACGGCCGAGGAATGGACCCAGGCCTACGATGACGCTTGGGTGAGCTTCTACAGCAAGGAGAACATGCTCCGGGTCCTGTCCCGTTGGAGTCACAACTCAAAGGCCTACTGGAATCTTATGTCGATCTTTTTCTGGTATAAGAACGCCGCCCTCATCGAGAAGGAACACCCGATGGTTGCGGGGTTTTTCCGACTAAAGGAGAGGACCTCCAGGAGACCTGGGTTTGCCGTAGATCCCCTTCACGTTCACCTGTGGAAGCGAAGCAAGGAAGTGCTCCAGCTGTTCCGTTCCTGGCTCCACTTCCTCAAAGAGATGGAGGAAATCTGGCTCCAGACACGGAAGAAGAGCGAGAAGGAAGAGAGATGGCTCGAGGAGATTCAGAGAGTTCAGGGAGAGATTTGGCAGACCCTCAAGATAGAAGAATGGCAAAAGGTCTTTGGCAAGGCCAGGGCAACGCTCCCCGCCAGGGCCATGGCGCTGCTGGATCCCTTCGAAGAGCTATCCTCCAAGATTCTGTTTACCCGTAAAGACCTGAATCGCTTTCTGAAGCAATGGGAAGGACTTCAGACCAGGGTACACGATTTGCGCCACAACCTTGCCCTGGAGGGAGAGGCCGTACACCGGTGGCTGGACGAGTTCAGCCAGCTCCACAAGAGCATCCGGGTCGGAGGCAGGATTCAGGAATGGCAGGAGGCCTATTCCCGCCTGAGGCACCGCTTTCCGTCAAAGATGCGGCTCCCCCACGTCAGGTTCGACGCCTTCAGCAACCGGGCCTTCTATTCCCGCCAGGACCTTCATAGATTCTGGGCCTCTACGGTAAAACACCTGGAGAGAAAGAAATTCTGGAACATCCCCCCTGGCAGGCTGGCCGTCGCGCTAATGAGAGACTTCTTCTTAACCGCCTCATTTGCCTTCACTTTCCGTGCTCAGTCGCGGGCCAACTAGCCCCGATCCGAAATAAACTCGCAGGTCACAGGAGCGCTTGGCCCGCAAAAGTGGACACTTTTCGAGATATGGCGGGACTCACTCTCAGCGCCCCGATAGTGAAGTTGATGGGCAACCATTCCGGCTCGTTGCGATTGTTGCTGAAGCAGCCTTTCTGCACACTCCTAGCCGAAAGAATTTCGGATCGGGGCTAGCCACCCTCAGCCCTAAGCTCAAAACGGTCTCAGTGGAGCTGTGTC
>JAZFYO010000056.1:0-2789 GCA_036443615.1 Binatia bacterium
GGATGTCCGGGTGATACTAATCAAGCTGGCAGACCGCACCCATAACATGAGGACACTGAAGCACATGCCCGTTGAAAAACAAATTCGCACGGCTCAGGAGACCCTGGATATATACGCCCCCATCGCCCACCGGTTGGGGATTGGCTGGATCAAATCAGAGCTTGAGGATCTGACCCTGAAGCATCTTCGCCCCGAGATTTATTATCAGCTGAAACGAAACGTGATCCAGAAGAAGGTCTCCCGGGAGAAGTATGCCAACGAGGTGATCTCGGTCGTGAGCAAGAAATTGGCCGAGGAGGGAATCGACGCCGAGGTGACCGGGAGGCCCAAGCACTTCTACAGCATCTATAGGAAGATGGAAAGTCAGGATCTGCCCTTCGATCAGATCCTCGACCTGATCGGCTTCCGTATTTTGGTGGATACGGTGCGCGAGTGTTATGAGGCCCTGGGAGTTGTGCACGCCTACTGGAAGCCAATCCCAGGTCGCTTTAAAGACTATATCGCCCTCCCTAAGCCCAATATGTATCAGTCTCTCCACACGGCCGTCATCGGCCCCCACGGGCAGCCCGTGGAAATCCAGATTCGCACCCACGAGATGCATCGAGTTGCGGAGGAGGGAATCGCTGCCCATTGGCGCTACAAGGACGGGAAGGATGTTCAATTCAACGAGATCCAGAGGTTTGCCTGGTTGCGGCAGCTTCTCGAGTGGGAGCAGAATCTCGAAGACCCCCAGGAGTTTCTCCACAGTATCAAGGAGGACCTTTTCCCCGACGAGGTCAATGTGTTTACTCCCAAGGGAGATCTGTGGAACTTCCCCAAAGGAGCTACGGTGATCGATTTTGCCTATCGTATCCATTCGGATATCGGCCATCATTGTTCCGGTGCCCGGGTTAACGGTCAACTGGTTCCCCTGAGGTACATTCTGCGTAACGGGGATTCGGTAGAGATCATCACGACGAACCAGCAGGCGCCGAGCCGGGATTGGCTCAAGCTGGTGAAGACACCCAGGGCGAAGTCAAGAATTCGAAACTGGATGAAGGCCCAGCAGAAAGAGAGGAGTGTTGCCCTTGGACGAGAAATCCTGGAAGGCGACTTCAGCCGGCACCAACTCGATTACGCGGAGCTGCGTCGCGGGGGCAAGATCGTGGCCATTGCCCAAGAACTGGGGGCGAAGGGAGAGGAGGCCCTCTTAGCCAGCGTCGGTTACGGCAGGATCACGCCGCGCCAGGTGCTGACGAAGCTTCTTCCCCCGGAAAAGCTCGACGGTGGCCAGAAGCGAAACGAGGGGGCCCTGGGACGTCTCTTCCGGCTGGTCAGTCGCCAAAAACGGGACCGGGGCGTAAAGGTGAAAGGGCTGGGGGATGTCCTGGTGCGGTTTGCCCGCTGTTGTCATCCGTTGCCCGGTGAGGAGGTGATAGGATTCATCACCCGGGGCAGGGGGGTTACGGTCCACGTCTCCAGCTGTTCAGCGGTCCTAGAGAGTGATCCCCACAGGAAGGTGGAGGTGAGCTGGGAGGAGAAGGGACAGACTCCTCGAGCCATCAAGATCGAGGTGAGCTGCGTGGACAAGCCCGGGCTTTTGGCTGCTATAAGTTCCGCTATTACCGGCTCGGACGTGAACATCACGCGGGCCCATGTACGGACCTTTTCGGATCATAAGGCTATGAATACCTTTGAGATTATGATCACGAATACAAATCAGCTCAAGCGCGTCTTGAGATCTATCTCTAAAGTGAAAGGGGTCAATAAGGCGAACAGGGTGAGGGGGTAGATCGTCAGGCGACCTTTTCGACTCGACCGGAACGTATACATCGGGTACACACGGAGATACGACGGACCATGCCGTCTATCCGGGCCCGTACCTTCTGGAGATTGGGTTGCCAGACTCGCTTGGTTTTATTATTGGCGTGGCTCACTTTATTTCCTACGGAACGCCCTTTTCCACAGATTTTACAGATCCTTGCCATAGCTATTCTTGACGAATCCTTTCTAAAATGGAGCTTGTGGAGTGAGAAGGGAGGAGTGGTATGATGGCGACCTTCCCTCCGTCCCCTTCCACGATTTCTCTACCGATAACTTGGTCTTGGGCCCAATCGCCACCTTTCACCAGCACATCCGGTCGTAACTCATCAATGGTGTGGTTCGGATCCGGCTCGGGATACACCGTCACGTAATCCACTATCTCCAGGGCCGCGAGTAATTCGGCCCTTTCCATCTCCGGATAGATCGGGCGGTTCGGACCTTTGATCTTCTTGACCGAACTATCGCTGTTTACTGCAACAACGAGAAGATCCCCGAGTTTTTTTGCCTCTCTGAGCAGATGCAGGTGACCCCGATGGAGAAGGTCAAAGCATCCGTTCGTAAGTACGACTGTTTTGCCTCCCGCTCTAGCTTTGATGACAAGGGCCTTTAGCTGTCGCAGTTCTTTGATCTGGCCCACACGATAGATGGGTAGCATTTCCCCGGATTGATTGCAATCTTCAGCCGTCGCTAGCGTGAGAAGTGTGGTGAAAGGGTCATCGTAACCTTGCTGTCATATTTCCTAAGACTTACTTTCCTCGAGGGAGAATGCCTTCCGGCCTGAGGAAATAGATTATTGCCTTGAGGGCCGCCTCCCAACCCCGTCGTGTCGGTTCTCCAACTGTCACGGCCTGTACCAACAATCTTGCCCCTGTTCCTCAGGCCTCCACGCTTCCTCCCTCTCGGAAATCCACATCCGCCGCTTGGTGCCGAGGGGGCCTGCCCCGTCGGCCTTGCCTCTCCTCGGGGAACGAGCCTTTCGCCCGCGG
>JAZFYO010000057.1:0-3840 GCA_036443615.1 Binatia bacterium
TCCACGGAGTATCTGGAGACAAAACCGATGCCTAGGTTGGCCTCGACGGCCTTTTTGACCGCCTCAGTTCCAGGAAGCTGCATGACCACCTGTAATGTAACCCCGAGCACTTTGAGTTTACGCTCCACGAGCTGGCGTGTTCGTGACCCCTGCAAAGGAAGGATACAGGGCTGGGATTTCAGATCCCGGAGGGGAATCTTGGTAAGTCCAGCAAAGTGATGGGAGGGAGAGACAATGAGCACCACCTGGTCAAGGCAGATCGGCTCCACTCCAAACCGACGGTCCTCTGTGGGGCCGCCGACAAGGCCCATGTCCACGACGTTTTGCAGAACCTTTTCGTAGATCCACTCCGTTGATTCGATCTGAAAAAGAACCTCCGTTTGGGGATAACGTTCCTTAAAGGCCCTCACAATTCGGGGCAGGAGGTACATGCCACCGGTGGTATTGGCTCCGAGGATTAGTTTACCCTTGGTCGCCGCGCTCAACTCGCCGATGGCCCGTTCAGCCTCATCCTTTGCATGGAGTATCGAGACGGCACAACGGTAGAGGGCCTCGCCAGCCTGAGTGAGACGGAGTTTCGGACCACCTCGTTCCAACAGGGGAAGGCCTAGATCCTTCTCCAGAGCCTTCACTTGCAGGCTCACTGCCGGCTGGGTGAGATGGAGGTCGGATGCGGCAGCGGTAATGCTCTTGCGCTGAACCACTGCGTAAAAGATCTGAAGTTGATGAATGTTCATTGCCAGTGTTTCGACTGAATCCCAAAAATCCTCACTTTGTCACAGGTCTCATTGTTGAAATACCTACTACAGTTTGGTAGCGTCACTTGATCTAGGGGCGGGAAAATGTGGCCTTCAATATTGGAATTAGGCTGATCGTCTAAACGTGACTCTGACCACAATGAAGGTTTGGTGTCTTTTTACCCATAAGCCCGTGGAAGCCTGTATTGATGAAGCCTCTATAGAGAAAATTACCGTTCAGGTCAAGGAGCAAAGGTCATAATGACTCAGCAAGAGAATGAGCTGCTAACCCGAGTCGGTCCCGGGACACCTGCTGGAGAACTCCTGCGCCGATATTGGCAGCCTATCGCCCTCTGCGAGGAACTGCCTCCGGGAGGAGCGCCAATGCCTCTAAAGATCCTCAGCGAGGACTTGGTCTTGTTTCGTGATGACAAGAGCCGGGTGGGCTTGCTGGCCCTGCACTGTTCCCACAGAGGGGCGGATCTAAGCTATGGGAGAGTGGAAGATGGTGGATTGAGGTGCATCTACCACGGATGGCTCTATGATGTAGCAGGTCGCTGTCTTGATCAACCCGGGGAGCCAAATGGAGGGGAACATCGCCAGTCTATTTGCCATTTGGCCTATCCCTGTGTGGAGATGGCGGGACTCGTTTTTACCTACATGGGTCCTGATAAGCCGCCCCTGCTTCCAAACTATGAGGCCCTGGGAGCGCCGGAAGAGCGCCGGTTTATTCGGAAGTACTTTCAGGAATGCAGCTACCTGCAAGACAACGAAGGAAATATTGATCCGGTTCATCTCTCCTTTCTCCACCGACAGTTTAAGGAGGACTCTAAGGATAGGAGGGGAGGCCTTGGCGTGCGGGGCACCGAGTTGTCGCCGGATTATCTCTATGGACAAGACCATGCACCGTCCATAGAAGTAGAAGTAACGGATTTCGGCGTGCGTATCTTTGCCGTGCGTAGAACAGGGGCGGATCAAATATTTCTTAGGGTATCGAACTTTATCTTACCTAACCTGTGCGCGGTGCCCGGGGAGGCGGGTGCTGACGGCTACAATATCAACTGGCATGTTCCTATTGACGATACACATCACTGGAAGTATATGCTCACCTTCAGGCGATCGGCCCCGCTGAACCGGGAGGTCATAGGAAAGCGAAACGCTTCGGAGACAAGTCCCAATTATCGCCTTTTGCGCAACAAGGGTAACCGCTACTTGCAGGATAGGGAAGAAATGAAAACCCGCACCTACAGTGGGATGGTAGGGATATTCCCTGTGCATGATGGATATGCCACTGAAAGTCAGGGGCCCATCCAGGACCGGACAAATGAACACTTATCCTCTACGGACAAAGCCATTGTTGCGGAGAGGAAGCTACTTCAAAATGCTATGAAGGACGTTCAAGAAGGGCGAGAGGCCCCCCATGTCATCAGGGATGCAGAAATGAATCGGTTTCCCCACATCCAGGTGCTTTCTGAAGTCGTCTCGAGCTCCGTCAACGTTAAGGATCACGTCAATCGGGCCGTTCGGCGTAGGGAGACGGCAGCCGAGTGAGGTATCGTTCCCTGGGGAACTTTTCGACCTATGAGTCCGACATTCTGTACTAGCTGTGGGAGCAGACTGATTGGGCGTCCATCCCGTAACGGCGACATTCTGAGGCAGGCTTGCCCTGCTTGCCGTATCACCGTTTACGATACACCTTCGGTTGTCGTTGGAACCCTGACCGTCATAAACGACCGTGTGGTCCTGATACGCCGTGCAACGGATCCAGGCTCTGGCCTTTGGTCATATCCTGGCGGCTATCTGGAGACAAGCGAGACACTCGAGAGTGGCGCCATCCGCGAAACATGGGAAGAGACTGGACTGGAAGTCGCAATCAGGGGCCTCCTTGGCGTCTACTCTCGCCCCGGCGGGCGTACGGTAACGGTGCTTTTTGAGGCTACTGCAGAGCATGAGAATTGGAAGGATAGCCCTGAGGTGATGGAGGTCAAATCCTTTCCCATGGGCGATATCCCGTGGAATGAGCTAGCTTTTTGGACGGCTAAGTACGCCCTGGAAGACTGGGTATATGCCCGTGAGAGACAGCTTGCCCTGCCCCGAGCCTGGCGGGTGGGACCGGCGCGCCGCTAGGCAAAATAACAAAATATAAGGAGAGACCATGGCAAAGTTACAGATCACTCTTGCGATTGATAAATATGATTACGTGAGGCCATTAACTGATGGGATCATACAGCCGGAGGGGATTGAGCTGCGGATCATTGAGGTCCCTGCCGGGACTCGCCACGAACGGATGTACCGGTATGAAGAGTACGACGCGTGCGAGTTTGCCTTCGGAGGTCATATCGTCGCTGCATCGCGGGGGTTACTCCTGGGTAGAGCTATCCCTGCCTTTCCCCGGCGCATGTTTGCCCACAAATTCTGGGCCGTGCGTGCGGACGGTGGGATCGACTCGCCACGGGATCTCGAAGGAAAAAGGGTGGGGATCTTAAGTTACGAGAACACTCTTCAGATTCCTGTTCGTTCAGCCCTGCAGCATCAGTACGGCTTGGCAAAGGACGCGGTCCATTGGTCGTGTCTGCATCGAGGGGCTATCGGCATCGACCATGTGGAAGGCGGGAATGTGGAGGTTATTGGGGAGCGACCGGGTCTTGTGGAACTACTACTTGCGGGGCAACTGGACGCTATGGTGATACCTTCTATCATCGGGCCCATCATCAGGGGGGACTCCAGTGTGCGTCCTTTATTCGTAGACCCTAAGAGCGAAGAGCGAAAATACTTCCAAGCTACCAACCACTTTCCCATAATGCACGATGTGCTACTCAAACAATCCCTGTTGGAGCGGGATCCATGGGTTGCGCAGAGTCTTCTTGATGTCTTCAAGAAGCTGCGTCGCCACCACCTGGAATGGATGGAACAGCCTCCCAATCTGAGCTTCGCATGGGGTAGGGAGCTCTTGGGCGAAGAGCGGAAGTTCTTCGGGCCTACCCAGTGGGAGGACGGCTTCGATGCGAACCGAGATCAGATTGAACTGATGTGCCGCTACGCCAATGAACAGGGCATGACAACCCATGTGGTTGACCCAAAGAGCCTCTTTGTGCCATCTACC
>JAZFYO010000058.1:0-3151 GCA_036443615.1 Binatia bacterium
GCCTTCTTGTCTTAGGTTTTTGTTCTCTTTCGACCTTTGAATTCGTTAACCCTTATCAAGGGGCTATCAACTAAAATCCATCCTAGTCTCTATCATTTTGATTTCGTGACGCAAGATGATTGAGGGAAGGCCGCAACACAAGACAAGCGCGAAGCTCGGGGGCGACATGTTAGCAACAGTCTCAGATCAAAAAAACATACAAGCCGACCGTAGTAGCCTCCTCCTGGAGATTCAGCGGCGAGTTTTGTGGCTATCCGTCCAACTTGTTCACTATGCTAACAAAGTCCGCGAAAACCCCGATGGTTCGATGGTGGGCGGACATCAGACCTCCAGCGCATCGGTCGTCACCATCCTCACTTCCCTATACTTTGAATACATGAGAGTGGGCGACAAAGTTTCCATCAAGCCTCATGCATCTCCGCTGTTTCATGCCATCCAGTTTCTTCTGGGCAACCTTAACTCCGAATATTTGAAAACCCTCCGGGCATACCATGGGCTTCAGGCCTATCCCAGCAGGACCAAAGATCCGGATGGAGTCGATTTCTCGACAGGACCGGTTGGTCTTGGAGCAATCGCGCCGAACTTTGCGGCTCTGGTGGATGCATACATCAAGACCCATAGTTTTTCGCACTCCAGTCGGCGCCGGAGGTATATCAGCCTTGTTGGCGATGCCGAACTGGATGAAGGGTCGGTTTGGGAGGCGATTGCGGAGCCGGCCATGAGCGATTTGGAGAATGTCCTGTGGATAGTCGATCTCAACCGACAAAGTCTTGATCGCGTCATCCCAGGTATTCGCGTGCGATCTTGGCGCGAGATGTTTGCCGCCAATGGTTGGCGTGTGATTGATATCAAATACGGAAAGCGGCTAAAGGCCGCTTTTGAAGAGCCTAACGGCGAGCTGCTTCGCAACTGCATCGATGAACTCTCCAATGATGCCTACCAGAGACTGCTGCGATTGCCCCCAAGTGAGCTGCGCGAATGGCTCCCCCGCAAGAGCCGTTTCCCCGAAGATCTAAGCCGATTCATTAACAGGTGGAATGATGAGGAACTTCAAGATCTCTTTTGGAACCTGGGGGGCCATGATTTCGATGAGCTCCGGGAGGGCTTGGCGAAGGTCGACCAGAAACCTGGTCCTGCGGTGGTGTTCGCATATACTTTGAAGGGTTGGATGTTGCCATCCGTCGGTCATCCCCAGAACCACTCGGTGATCCTCTCCGATGACCAGATGGAGGAGCTAAGAAAGAAGTTAGACATAAACGAAGCCCAGGTCTGGTCAGGATTCGACCCCGAAAGCCCTGGAGGGCGATTGTGTGCTGAGGTGCGCGAACGGTTGAAGGACCCCATCGAAAGGAAAACCGAGCCTCTCCCCTTCACCATCCCCAAAAGTCTTGGCATCTCCCATCGCGGCCTCCGGTCCACCCAGCAGACTTTCGGGACCATCTTGACCGCTCTCGCTCGGGAGAAACCCGAGATCGCGGAGAGAGTGGTGACGATCAGCCCGGATGTGGCGAGTTCGACGAATCTGGGTGGTTGGATTAACAAGTTGGAAGTCTGGCGGCAAACCGATAGGGAAGCCCTCCCCGAGGAAAAGGAACCGAGTATTCTGAAATGGAAGGAATCGCCCCAGGGCCAGCATATTGAACTTGGCATTTCAGAGAACAACCTTTTTATGGCGCTCGGGCAGTTTGGGCTCTCCCACGAGATGGTGGGAGAAACACTCTTCCCCATCGGGACCCTGTATGACCCCTTTGTACGGAGGGGTCTGGACGCCTTTTTTTACAGCCTCTACTCAGGCGGGAAATTCATTGCGGTGGGAACACCGTCGGGTGTGACCCTTTCCACAGAAGGTGGAGCCCACCAGTCCCTCATCACACAATCGATCGGGGCTGAACTACCCGAGCTCTCAGCCTATGAGCCATGTTTCGGCCAGGAGCTCGAGTGGATCATGATGGATGCCCTGGAACAGATTCGCCTCCGGAAGCGGTCTACTTATTTGAGGCTCAGCACCAAAAACGTCGACCAGAAGCTTCTCGAGGTTCCTACTGATCCCGAAGCTCGGGAACGCTTACGCCAGCAAGTCCTGATGGGGGCGTACCGGCTTGTGGACCGTAGTAAAGAAACGGACTACGAACCTGGGGTGAATGTGGTTCATCTCTTCGCCTGTGGCGCCCTTGTGCCAGAGGCGGTTGAAGCCGGGCGACTACTTCAGGAGGAAGATATCCTCGTCAATGTGATCAACGTAACCGGCCCAGGGCCCCTCTATCGTGCCTTCCAGGATTCAGTGCATTCTGCAATGATGGACGAGGCTGCGCCCCCGAGTTTTCTCGAGGAGATCATCACCCCGCGGGAACGGAAGGTTCCCGTGGTCTCGATTGTCGACGGGCACCCCCATACTCTGGCATGGATCGGCAGCGCACTCGGCACGAGGGTCTTGCCCTTGGGTGTAGTGGGCTTTGGGCAGTCCGGCAGCCGAGCCGACATCTACCGGGAGCACCAAATCGATGTTCCGAGCATTATGGCAGCCTGCAGGCGTGCCGTTGGATCTTAGTCAAGGTTCAAACATCTTGAATCAGGCTGGACCCACACATCCGAAGATCCGTTCGATAAGGGGGGCGGCGAGAACGTTGCAATCCGGACTGCTTGAATTGGCGGCGCTCTGCTGGAAGCGGTTGCGAGGGTGGAAACGATTAACTCCTGCATTGTGACCATTCCTTGCTTGTCAACTGTTCCCATATTGCCTCCGCTTGTTGCTACTCAATCGGGTTCCCCAATCCCGGTGGCTACTCCACCACCTGCATTCCGCGATCAATTTGATCCAACTCCAGTTGCACCGCCTTGTTTTCTTTTGCAACTCATAGCACGCTAAAAAGCGTGATCGGGAAACTAAAGAATTGGAACCGAGGAGGGACTGATATGGGGTTCAAACCGGCCTATCTTTGGCTCTATGAATCGGGTGAACTCCAAAACCGCGTGGAACGGGCGGTAACGATGTTAGCTTCTTGTCAGGTGTGTCCGCGCGATTGTAAAGTCAATCGACTAGAAAACAAAACGGCGGCCTGCCACACCGGGCGCTACGCCATGGTCAGCAGCTACTTCCCGCACTTTGGTGAGGAAGATTGCCTGCGCGGCCGGAATGGCTCAGGCACGATCT
>JAZFYO010000059.1:0-3506 GCA_036443615.1 Binatia bacterium
TGGACTCAAGTGGCTGCCGGTAGTCGACAGCTACGATACCCGGCGCCTGACGGGGTATGTGAGGGTGGAAAGGATGCTTAACCTGGTTTTCCAGAAGGCGCCTGTGGACCCGTGGAAATGAAGGCTCGGCGGGAGGCCTCGTCGCGGGGTTGGAGCAGAAGGTATGATCAAACAGTGGTTCAAAGTGCTCTCTTCAGCTCATGCTAGGTTCGTGTAGTGTCCCAATTTGATTTTAACCCTCTTATTAATCTCAGGTCACTTTTAGCTTGACCAAGGCCCTTGATTCAAGTAGGAATGGCCGTTGCTAGCAAAGGCAAACCACAAAGAAATAGGAGGTCAATTAAATGAAAAAGATTACGGGGGTTCTCATTCTGTTAATAGCCCTTCTCGTCCCCGTCCAAATTATTCGGGCCGATAAACATGAAATGACCCTGCGCACGTTGGAGAAGCTAGAGAAGCAGGTGAATTATCTCATAATGGGCCTGAAGGAAATGGATAAGGCTAATCCGGATATGACCAGGAAGATAGAGAAGAATGTTAAACATATCGTAAAACACAGTATTCATTTGGAACCCGAGTTTGAAGAGCTAGAAGAAGACATGCATGCCGCCGGGATCGGTTCTAGCAGTTCTACACCGAGCAATCCCAGTCCCACCGGAAGACGCAATTAATCGATGCTTTCATTGAGTCCTAGCGCTGCCAGACAAGAAAACTGCGGCTCAGAATAATAAAAGGGCCGAGCACTAGGCTCGACCCCTTTATGCCATACCCCATGCATGGCTCAAAATCTTTCACCCCTTCGCCAAAGATACTCGTACTAAATCTCGTTGCTGGCTGTCAAGAAAAAACGGCGGCCCGATGTGGACCGCCGCTGATCACCCGCCTCCGGATGAAGTAGGCCTTGCCGTTGACCTCGATATATCCGCTCCCATCCACCTTTCGGATCCACGAGACTCTCCCTCGTGCCATCGGAAGATGGAGATGGCCGCGTGGATCTCGGTAGCGCTTGAGGCAGAAACCTTCCGGCATATGCCTAATCTTTGCCCATTGCCGATCCCGAAGGACTCCTGGGAAGCGGGTTACAAGAAGTTCACGATGTTATAACATAAATTTAGTTCACAATGTTATGAGTGCAACCAATAGGCACTAGAAAGGAGATTGTAATGAAGAAATCTGTTTACTGGATCGATGAAAAAGTGAATCTCGTTGTAATTCTCTTTCTCTTTTGGGCTTTATTTTGGGGACTCAACGGGGGTGACAAGTTCTTCAATGGCGAATGGGTGCGATACATGGGGAGGGAAACCCACAAGGCCGAACTCGTCGATCTCAGGGGGGGTGTTTCCTACAGGTTCTACACAATGCATCCCACTGGCTGGTACGGAGTCAATCGCGACGTGCAAATGATCGACTACTTTAAAAGGCTGAATTTGCCAAAAGAATATGCTCTTATATCACTTTATAGCATTGGTGCCCTTGAACTATTGCTAGGCCTGACCTTCTCAGCGCTCTTTGTCTGGAGTGTATTGCCTGAAAAGATGAGGGAGAACAAAGCGGGTTTGTTCGCCGATCGCACCATACATCGCCTCGCTTTCAAGGGTAGTGTTCTGGTTTTTATAATGTTTTCCATCGGCGATATTTTGTTTGGTGACAGGGCCGAGTTATGGGAGCATGGCACGTTTATCATATTGTGCCTATACACATACGATGTGTGGTATCGATCAGATCAGTTCTTCCTCAAAATGAGAAGGGAGAAAGCTGCCTCAGATTCCCCAGAGAGTGACACCCGTTCAATACAGGCGACGGAGTACCAGCAGCTGTAAGAGGGATGAATCTCACCCTGGCTCGATCACCAAAAACGATTTAATTGATTCAATGTAAATCCCGCCTTTTGAGGCGGGCACAAAGCCGATGGGGTTTCCAAAGGGGAGAAGCGGCAGCTCTCCCCTTTGGTCGAACACGGGGATTCAAACCCCATGTTCGATATAACTTGATTAGCTCTCGTGAATGGTTTCCTACGTAGGACTCCATGAAATCGTCGTAAATTGCATCGTGCGCTATAAAGCGATCGTTCTTGACGCAGACCACTCCCGTAAGTCTGCTGAAGCAATTTTGCTACATAAGTATAGCAAAATTACTACACTACCCCTTTTGCTCCAACGCCAGATAAAATTCACCTGCCAAACATTCCCCCGCTAATTCAGCTCTTTAGCTAAAGTTCATGGTAATCCACAAGATCGGCATAGTCCTTGCTCCTTGAGTTAAGTCAGTGTTAAGAGGGGAAGGTAAACGGTCATGGGGTTAAAATCCGAGGATAAACCGGAACGGAGAAGAAAACCTATGAGAAAACAAATCTTTTGTTCCGCTCTTTTCGCTATGCTCTTTGCGCTTGGCTTTCCCGCTCAGGCGCAACAGGCGGGGAAGGTCCCCCGGATAGGGTTTTTACATTTAAGCAACAAGGCATCTGTGCGCGTCCTGGGGTTCCGCCAAGGTCTCCGCGAAGCGGGTTACATAGAGGGGCAGAACATCACGGTTGAGTACCGGTTTGCTAATGGAAGGCGCGACCGTCTCGTCAAGCTCGCGGCCGAGCTAGTCGGTCTAAAGCTTAACGTCATTGTGGCATCAACTCTGCCATCAGCCCTTGCTCTTAAGCGAGCGACTGCGACAATACCCATCGTCATGGTGGTCGGTGGCGACGCTGTTGCGCGAGGGCTCGTCGCTAGCCTCCGAAGGCCGGAGGGAAACATCACAGGGTTAACCTTATTTGTCTTGGAGTTAAGCGGGAAACGGCTAGAGTTGCTCAAGGAGGCCTTCCCTAAGGTCCGCCGTGTGGGCGTCCTCTGGACCGGGGGCGAAGTTCCAATTTTTAGAGCAACACAGAGTGCAGCCCAGTCGTTAGGACTCGAACTGCAATCCCTGGAGTTACGAGGTAGCAGTGATTTGGAGAGGGTATTCAAACAGATGGCCTTAGAGAGCACAGACGTTTTGATCACGCTGCCGGGCCCGATCGGTCGTTACCGAAAACGGATCGTGGACATGGCGGTCAAGAGCCGGTTGCCAACGATGTTTGACAAGCGAGTTTTTGTAGACGCCGGTGGCCTCATGTCCTATGGGCCGAGTCTGCGTGATATAATGCGGCGCGCCGCCACCTATGTGGATAGAATTCTCAAGGGCGCTAAGCCAGCCGACCTGCCAGTAGAGCGGCCCACGAAGTTCGAGCTGGTCATCAACTTGAAGACGGCGAAGCAGATCGGCGTGACGATTCCGCAGTCTGTTTTATATCGGGCTGATAAAGTAATCAAATAAGGAATTTTGGATTTGCGATCCTTCGACATCGCTCAGGACAGGTTTTGAATATTGGATTGAGGGAGAGTCCATGAGAAAAAGAATCTTTTGTTTTGCTCTGTGCGCTATGCTCTTTGCGCTTAGCTTTCCCGCCGAAGCGCAGCAAGCGGGGAAGGTCTACCGGATCGGTTATCTGACACCTACCAACATTTTTTCCGCCTTCC
>JAZFYO010000060.1:0-2981 GCA_036443615.1 Binatia bacterium
GAAATCTGCGACGTATTGCGAAAGGTCTATGGCGAGTATCGAGAGTCCAATAGCCTTTGAACAGACAGAGACAGAGGAAAAGATTTGGGCTGTCTCTGTCTCAAAACTCTGTCTTATCCGATGAAACTCGGTCGCTTTGAAATCTATCCCCTCCTCGACGGCCACTTCCGTCTGGACGGTGGCGCCATGTTTGGTGTGGTCCCTCGGGTCCTCTGGGAGAAAACCAACCCCCCTGATGATCGCAACCGGATACTGCTCGCGCTCGGCGCGCTGCTGGTCAAGGCGCACGGGAAGCATGTTTTGATCGATACTGGGATCGGAAACAAGGGGGACGAGAAGTTCTGCAACATCTATGCCGTGGATCGTCAGCCGTCGATTGAAGAGTCCATGGCAAAGATCGGCCTCACCCCCAAAGATATCCAGATCGTTATCAATACCCATTTTCACTTTGATCATGCGGGGGGCGATACGACGCGAACGAATGGCGGCCGTATCGTCCCCACCTTTCCCAACGCGGAGTATTACGTTCAGCACGGTGAATGGCAGTTAGCCATGACACCTAATGAGCGGACCCGATCAAGCTATCTTTTAGAAAACTACGAAGTTCTCTCCAAGTTGGACCGGTTGAACCTTTTAGATGGCAATGCCCAGATCATACCAGGCATCCAGGTAGTTAAAACCCCGGGGCACACCGAGCACCACCAGTCAGTGATCGTCCAGTCCGAAGGGGAGACCGTCTGCTTTCTCGGAGACCTGATCCCAACCAGCTCCCATCTCCCGCTTTCCTACATCATGGGATACGATCTCTTTCCCCTGACTACGCTCGAGACCAAGCGGAAATTGTTGGAGCAGGCCCATGAGGAAGGATGGGTGCTGGTCTTCCAACATGATCCCAAGGTGAGAATGGGACGGTTGGAGAAAATCGACGGAAGGTATTGGCTAAAAGAGATCAAGAACACCTAGGGCATTAAGTTGAACGCTCAGCAAGGAAGCCCGGTTATGCTCACGCCTCACGAGAAAAAACTCCGCGTTCTCATCGCTAAGGTAGGCCTGGACGGGCATGACCGTGGCGTGAAGATTGTAGCCCGAGTGCTCCGAGACGCCGGGATCGAGGTACTCTATCTCGGTATTCACAATACCCCAGAGGAGATTGTCAATTCGGCAATCCAGGAAGACGTTCAAGCCATTGGGCTGTCAGTTCACTCCGCAGCGCACATGACGCTATTTGAGGAGGTGTTGAAGCTCCTCAGGAAAAATAAGGCCAAGGACATTGCCGTCTTCGGCGGTGGGATTATCCCCCACGAGGACATCCGTGCCCTCAAGAAGATGGGGGTAAAAGAGATCTTCACTCCCGGGGCGCCTCTGGAAGAAATCGTTCGGTTCGTAAGGTCGCTCGGTACAAAAGGGCCAGAGGCAGCGTCGCCGGGCTTTAACTGTTGACGCAACACCGAGGTTCACATGCGCCCTGTCTACATGATTACAGGAGGAATCACCAAGTTTAAAAAGGCCAATCCCGACAAAGACTTTCGCTACATGGTAAAAGAGGCCTTTGACTATGCCTTGACTGATCTACCACGGTTGACACTGGATCGAATCGACGGGAGCGTGGGCTCATACTTCTCCGACCATTTTACAAGACAGCTCAAGGCGGCCAGCATGGTCCAGGACTATCTCGGTCTCTGCCCCAAGCCTTCCAAGCGGGTCGAGGGGGGAGGTGCAACTGGAGGCCTGTGCTTTCAGGCGGCCTGGGAGGCTGTCGCTTCCGGGCGGATGGAGGTCTGCCTGGCCTTTGGCTTTGAGACCATGTCGCGAGTCAACACCTGGAAGGGGAATGAGTTCATCGCGCTGGCATCGGACACAAACTTCGACTACCCGGTGGGAGGTTTCTACTCAGGTTACTACGCGATGATGGTCCGGCGCCACATGTATGAATTTGGCACCACTGTGGAACAGCTCGCCCATGTCTCGATCAAAAACCACGCCAACGCGCAGTTCAATCCCTACGCCCAGAGCCCCATGAAACTTACAGTGAAGGATGTCCGCTCGTCAACCATGGTAGCCTCCCCACTGACGCTGCTCGATATCTGTACCATGTCGGACGGGGCCGCCGTGGCTATTCTGGCCTCAGAGAAGATGGCCGAGAAGCTCTGTGACGCGCCGGTGAAAATTACCGGGATCGGTGCGGGAACAGACACGATGCGTATGGCCGACCGTCCCCATGGCAAGGTGGTCCTGTTACCGCACGAAAAGTCAAGCGACTATAAAGACCTGAAGTACCCCGGGGTCCACTCTTTCCGAGCGGGACGGATGGCTGCAAAGCTAGCCTACGCGATGGCGGGGATCGATAATCCAATAGAGCAGATCAGCTTTGTTGAGCTCCATGACGCTTACAGCTCCTCAGAAATTCAGACGTATGAAGACATTGGGCTGTGCCGGTATGGCAAAGGAGGAAAGTTTGTTGAGGAGGGCCACCCGTTCATGTCGGCAATCGATTACGGTCTAAGGCTAAAAAAACAAGGAACCCTTCCGGTTAATCCGTCTGGAGGATTGCTTGCCTGTGGCCATCCCGTCGGCGCGACGGGACTGATGCAAGCGGTTCTCGCTTTTTGGCAACTCCAGGGGAGAATAAAAAGGCATCTGGGCAATAACCGGCTTCAGATCAAGAACGCAAAGCGGGGTCTCATACACAGCCACGCCGGCACAGGAACCTATATCACGGTGAGCATCCTAGAGAGGCCTTAGGGCATCGAAGAAAAGAGGCTTTATATGACAGCTAAAAAGACACACCTTCCAGAATCCGAGGAGGGAAACGTTCTTTATAGTGTGGATCCCATTATCTTGAAATGGCATTACGAAGTCGACTACATCCACTCCTACGCCCAGGATTCCCCCTTTTTCGCTGGCCTATCCAAGGGAAAGCTTTTAGGCAGCGTCTGCACAAAGTGCCAGTATAAGTTCGCCACACCCCGAGCGCACTGCAT
>JAZFYO010000061.1:0-8744 GCA_036443615.1 Binatia bacterium
GATACGCCGGGGCACCACGACGCAGAGGTGCCAGACGCTAGCGCCGAGCGAGTTTAACCTCGACGACATCAACAGCTTCAATGGTAAGATCACGAACTTTAATTATAAGTTTCTGGGAGAAAAGAAGGTCCTTACGAACTTTACCGAAGAGGGCCTCCCCTTCCGCCGCAAGAAGGGAAACTATCTGCCGCTGGACGAGAAGTGGGAGGTGCAGGAAGTCTACGTTCTGGAAATAACCCCCAAGGATCCAAGCTATTGCTATCCGCGAAAGGTCCTCTGGATCGAGAAGACGACCTGGGAATCCACGTGGACCCTGATCTGGGACAAGAAAGGGGATTTGTGGAAGGAGCAGTTTGCCTTTCGCACTCCCGTGAAGCTTCCTGACGGCCGGGAGGTCTGGTCGGTGGCAACGGTTGTCATCGCCAATGTTCAAAACGGTCGTACTACGGTTTTGACTGCTGTGAGGGCGCACAATAATGATTACCCGACCAGCCTGTGGAGCCTTGCCACTATGCAGCGGATGATGCGGGGAGGATCAGTAGAGTAAGGCTCAAAAGAGGCCAGCTTTTCACAGTGCATGTCTGTTCAGGTCGTGCTTGTCCGTAACGGTTTTCTTTTCCTGTTGGGGCTGGTCCTGGGGCTGGCGTTCTTGCCCGCCGCGGGAATGGCCCAGTCCCCGGGGCGGGATCCCGCCTTTCGAGAGAACTTCTATGACGTGGGAATCCGCGGTGATCGCTGCTGGATTGTTGGGTACTATGGGACCATCCTGCATTCCAGGGACCGGGGTCTTACCTGGAAAGTCCAGGCGAGCGGGACGGATGAGGCCCTCTACCGGGTAAGTTTTGTTGATTCAGAAAGAGGATGGATCTCAGGCAGCTACGGCACCGTCCTCCACACCAGAGACGGCGGAAAGACTTGGAAACTCCAGCGGACGCCGACCACAGAACACCTCTTTGGTTTAAACTTTCTCAATGAGCGACTCGGTTGGGTCGTGGGGAGCCGAGGGACGGTTCTCTATACCGAGGACGGGGGGTTGACCTGGGTAGACCGCTCTCTCGGCGAGGACGTGATCCTGAACGACGTTGCCTTTGCCGATCCCGCGGAGGGATGGGCGGTGGGTGAGTTTGGGCGGATCTATCACACGAAGGACGGCGGGCAAAGTTGGGTTAAACAGAAGAGCCCCATTGAAGTTTCTTTTATAGGTGGAGAGAACCGTAACCTTTTTCGCCTCCTTTCTCTTCGATCCGAAACAGGAGGAGGGAAGCTCCTGAAAAGTTGGGCCTTTGGTCTGGATGGTGTGATCCTAAGGTCACGAGAAGGGGAGCACTGGGAGGTCGTTCACAAAAACGGTAGCTCTAATTCTGTTGGACCTGTCCATCACCTCTTCGATGCAGCCATCTTCAGGGGAAAGAAATGGGCGGTCGGAGAGCGCGGGACGGTGGTTATTTCTGGGGTGGGAGATGAGGAGTGGACACCAGTCGATCTCAAGACGCCTCCGCTAAGCCTCAACGGGATTGCCTTTGGTCGAGACGGCCTCGGGCTGATCGTGGGCAATCGTGGGGTCATCCTCAGAACTGAAGACGGGGGAAAAAAATGGGACCGGGTTAAAGTGGTCTCCCAAGTCTCTGACAAAGGCATCAGCAGGGCTCAATGAAGGGGCTGGCCGAATTCATCGTCAGAAGGCGCCTTTCCATCCTTCTCGTCATCGCCGTTCTAACCTTTTTTTTCGGTTATCATGCCATCAGGGTCGAGATGTATACGGTCTTTTCTGACCTCCTGCCGAAGAACCATCCCTATATCGATGTCCACAACGAGTTTCGCCGGATATTCGGCGGTGCCAATCTGATCCTCCTATCCGTTGAGGTCAAGGAGGGGGATATCTTCAACAACGAGACCCTGCAAAAGATCAAAAGGCTCACCGAGGTGGTAGAGCTTACGCACGGGGTGAACAACTACCAGATCTTTTCCATTGCCCGACAGAAGGTGAAAGATGTTAGGGGCTCTAGCTGGGGAGTTGTGGTGAAGCCGGTCATGTGGCCGGATGTGCCGAAGAGCCGCGAGGGCCTTGAGCAGCTACGTCACGCCGTCTATGCCAACCCGTCTATCGGTGGTCGACTGGTTTCCATAGATGGCAAGGCGGCCCTCATTACGGCTGCCTTTCATGAAGAGAGACTCGACTATGCACGCCTCTTCCGTCGCATACGCAAGGCCATTGAGGAAGTCGAAGACGAGAACACGAAAGTCTACGCAGCTGGGGAGCCGATTCTCTATGGCTGGATCTATTATTATCTTCGCGACATCGCCGTAATTATCGGCCTTACCTGTTTTACGCTCCTGGCACTGCTTGTTCTTTACTACCGAAACCTGAACGGCGTTATGATTCCGGTCATCTCTGCTCTGGTTACTTTCTTGTGGGGGACAGGATTGACGGCGCTTCTTGGCTACAATTTTGAGCCGCTGGTTTTGGTAGTGCCGTTCCTGATCGCTGCCCGCACCATTAGTCACTCCATCCAGTTTCGAGAACGCTTCTTTGAGGAGTTGGAACGCTGGGGGGACAAGGAAAGGGCAGCTGTGGAGAGTGCATCGGGTCTGCTCATGCCCGGAAGCATCTCCATCTTGACTGATGCAATCGGCCTTACCGTCCTTCTGGTAGCGCCCGTACCCATCCTCACAAAGCTCGCGATTGCGGGGAGCTTCTGGGTGATCAGCAACATTGTGAGTGTGGAGATCCTGGACCCGATCCTCTGCTGTTATTTCCCGGTGCCACGAAGGCTCCCCAAGGGTAGGGAGGGGCACTGGCTCGACTCTCCCCTGCGCTCTGTCGGTCGCTTCTGCACGGCTGTGAATGGGCGTTGGATTATCCTGGCGGCGTTTTGCGGAATTGCGATCTGGAGTGTCTACTGGAACCAGTTCCTGACCGTCGGTGATTCCAGACCCGGCTCGCCCCTTCTCTGGCCGGACTCTAACTACAATGAGAGCGTGCGTCACATCAACGACAAATTCCGGGGTACGGACCACCTCTACATTGTTGTTAAAGGCGCGCGCGGGAGCGCTGCGAAGTCGCCCGAGGTTTTGAGAACCATCGAGGCCATGCAACGTCACATGGAGCGCTCCACTCACGTCGGAGGGACAGATTCTATTGTCCTTCTGACCCGCAGGATCAATACGGTTCTCCACGATAACGACCCGCGCTGGGGAGTTATCCCGCGCTCGGCCACTGATTTGGGCGGGCTCCTTTCCATCGCGGAGCACGGGAGCGAGCCTGGGGACTTCAGTCGCTGGGTGAATTACAATTTCCAGCATGCCAACGTAACCGTATTCCTGCGAGATCACCGGGGCCAGACGATCCGGGAGGTGATCAACCGAGCAAAGGAGTTCATTGCCGAGCACTCGATGCCTGAGGCGGAGTTCAAGCTTGCTGGAGGTTATGTGGGTGTTTTGGCTGCAGCCAACGAGGTCATCGAGCGCTCCCATGTGCTGACCTTGGGGCTCATGCTTCTTGCTCAGTTCGTCATCTGCGCCCTTGGGTTTCGCTCCCTGGTCGCGGGGTTTTTCTTTGTCGGGGTCGTGCTTTTATCCAACACCTTTGGGATGGCGTTAATGGCTTATTGGAATGTGGGTCTGAACGTGAACACGATGCCGGTTATCAGCCTGGGGATTGGCTTTGGTGTGGACTACGGGATCTATATCGTCTCTCGGGCCATTGAGGAGCACCATCGGCTAAGAGACCGGGATCTTGGGGTGGCGCTCATCGAGGGGATCGCAACCGCCGGAAAGGCGGTTCTTTACACGGCGTTTCTAATCTCTGCGGGCATTATTCTCTGGTCTTTTTCACCGCTCCGGTTTCAGGCCGAAATGGGGTATCAGCTGCTCATCATTCTCACGATGAACATGCTTGGTGGACTCTTTCTCTTGCCGGCGCTGATCACTGTGATTCGGCCCAGTTTTATTTTAAGAAGGCCACTAGTGCCGCAGCACGAGTAATATTCAAAAAGTTCACGTTTTAGCTTTGGGAGACGAAGATGCCATTCAACGATCTCAGAGAGTACATCGCCCGATTGGAACAAGAGGGAGAGGTTCAGAGGATCGATAAGGAGGTCGACCCGGACCTGGAGGCGGGTGCGGTGATGCGCCGCTCCTATGATCTCCGGGCACCTGCCCCTTTATTCTTGAACCTCAAGGGATACCCAAAAGGCCGGATTTTCGGAGCGCCGATTAGCCTGAGCAGTCGCAAGGGTCGTCCCTTTGCACGGTTCGCCATTTCCATGGACATGCCGCCAGAGTCCTCGGCATTCGAGATCATCGAAGAGTATATCCGCCGTATCAGGAATCCGATCAAGCCGGTCCTGGTTAGAGATGGCTCGTGTAAAGAAAATATCCTCAAAGGGGATGAGGTGGATCTGGAGATCTTTCCTGCACCTATGTTGCACCAGGGGGATGGGGGGCGTTACCTGGGGACCTGGCACGCAAATATTACGAAAGACCCGGATACCGGAGTCCACAACTGGGGACTCTATCGCCTCATGATTCATGACAAGAAGACCATGGGAGGACTAGTTCTCCCGATACAAAACATTGGCCTTCATTATTATACGAAGTACGAGGCGCGGGGCCGCTCCATGGAGTTTGCCATCGCGATGGGGACTGAACCGGTCACCCCGTGGGTGGCGGGCACACGTTTCCCTCCCAATGTCTCTGAGGCCGATATCATCGGAGGAATTCGTCGTGCTCCTCTGGAGCTGGTCAAATGTGAAACAGTGGACCTTGCGGTTCCAGCAACTTCAGAGATCGTCCTTGAGGGGTTCATCGCACCGGGGGAACGCAGGGAAGAGGGGCCGTTTGGCGAGTACACCGGGTTTATGGCATCCGAGCGGGCACCCCGTCCGGTCTATCATGTGACAGCCATTACCCACCGGCATGATCCGATTCTGCCCGTGACTTGCATGGGGGTGCCGGTGGATGACGCGGCGGTTTCCATGTCTCTGACCAAGGCGGCCAACATTCTGGACGAGACGCGAAGCCGTGGCTTCCCCGTCAAAGCGGTTTACTGTCCCCCCGAGGCCGTCACACACTGGACGGTTGTTTCTACCGAGGTGCCCTACCCGGGGTATGCGCGCTATCTTGCCCACGCCATCTGGGGGATGCCTTGGGGTCGCTCGGCCTGGTATCTCGTCATTGTCGAGCAAGATGTCGATGTGACTAATATGGGGCAGGTCCTCTGGGCCATCTCGACCATGTGCCATCCGAAGCGGGGAATCGTGCAGGTAGAGAACGTGCCGGGCCATCCCCTGCTTCCTTTCCTGAGCCCGGAAGAAAGGCCCAAGAATCTTGCGGCCTACGCACTGTTGGACTGCACCTGGCCCAGGGATTGGCCTAAGGAGAAAGTCCCGGTGAAGGTCTCATTCGATAACGTTTGGCCCAAGGAGATCCAGGAGAAAGTTCTCAAAAACTGGCGCTCCTATGGATATAAGGATAAAGGTTCAGAGTAATTGATTATAGATGCCCATGCCCATCCGGTCTTCGCGGGGATGCCCTTCCATCCAGGGATTCACCATCTTTCAGAGGCGTACTATTCCAGGAAGGCGTTGGAGTGGACGTTGTCAGAATTTGTGAAAGAAATGGATCGTACCGGTATTGATAAGGCTATCCTTCTAACGGCCTGTTGGAAAGGCCAACCGGCGCGGCAGAGGAACGAGGCGACAGCCAAGTTCCTGAGCCAATACCCTGAGCGGCTCATTGGCTTTGGCAGCTTTGATCCGAATACCGGCGGTGAGGCGGTTTCTGAGATAGAGCATGCCATCAAAGGGCTACGACTTGCCGGGGTCAAGGCAGTTGCGCAGAACGTTGAGGTCTTTTACAACGATCCCCGCTGCTACCCCGTCTATGAAAAGATCCAGGAGTTGGGAGTTCCCATACTGTTTCACACCGGACCATCTTTCATACAGACAAGAACCAAATTCGGGGATCCCACGACCCTGGACGATGTTGCCCTGGACTTTCCAGAGATGAAAATCATCCTGGCCCACATGGCCATGCAGGGATACATGGAAGCTCACAGCCTGCTTGTGAGACACCGTAATGTGTATGCAGACCTCTCCTTTTGGCCCCTCCATCCTTCCTATCGTCATCTGATACCGTGGTCTCTGCTAGAGGAGACGGTTCCCGAAAAAATCCTCATGGGTAGTGATTTCCCCGTGGGTACGACCCCAAGCGAGACCGTAGAGGCGGTCAAATCGTTGCCGGTCAGTGAGAAGTTTAAGGATCAGATTCTGGGTAAGAATGCTGCAAAGCTCCTCGGCCTATAATTTGAGGTTAACCCAGCCACTTGAGGCGGGCACAAAGCCGATGGGGTATCCAATGGGGAGAAGCGGTAGCTCTCCCCTTTGGTCGAACACGGGGATTCAAACCCCGTGTTCGATATAACTTGATTGCGGAGTGTTTTTTTTCTGAGCTGGGCGTAGTGACTGAGGTTACGTCAGATTGTAAAAACGGCGTGCGTTGCTCTCCAAGATGTTCCTCTTCGCCTCTAACGACAGGTCATCTCTCTGCCAGATGAGCACGGCGGACTCCGGCCAGCTCATGTCCCAGTGGGGATAGTCCGAGGCGTACATGAGGCTCTCAGAGCCTATCTCCCCTACCACATACCCCATCATCTTTTCGTCCGGCTCGCAGCCATAGGTGATTTGCTCACTGGTCAGGTACTCGCTCGGTCTCTTCTTGCAGAGCGGGGCCTCTGCCTTCCCACGCTTCTCCCATTCTTCGTCCATGCGCTCGATCCAGTAGGGGATCCACCCACAGCCGATCTCCAGGTATCCGAGTTTGAGCCTTGGAAAGAGCTCTGGGATGCCACCGAAGATCATGGCCGTTAGCTGCCGCAGCACAGGAAAAGGATGGCCCGTCGTGTGAATGCAGATGAACTGGTCGAAGATCTCACTTCCCGCTTCATCTCCCCCAAAGGCGTGAATCGCCAGGGGGACTCCAAGGCGCTGCGCTTCCCCATAGAGCGGGTAGAATTCCGGACTGCCAAGGTTCTTTCCGTGCGCCTGGGCCGCTAGCATTCCACCCACAAGACCCAACTTCGTGACTGCCCGGTTCAGCTCTTTCGCCGACGCTTCGGAATTGTAAATGGAGAGGTTGGCTACCGCTTTTAGGCGGGGAGAGACCTTACAGTAGTCAGCAATGAGGTCATTATAGGCACGGGAGAGGGCTGCTGCGTATGCCGGCTCCCTGATGCGCCCAATGAGCAAACCGCCAGTGGGATAAAGCACTGCGGTATCGATTCCCTGCTTGTCCATGGCAGCCAATCTCACATTGTGGTTTGTACCCGGTTGACTCAATGTCCCTCCCAGGGTGCGGTCGTAAGCCTCCCAGGGGAGATAGGGTAGCCTACGTCTCCGGAAGGGTTCCGCCAGATAGGGCTTGAGGAGCTCATCAAGGTCCAGGAAATGGGCATCGGAGTCGATAACCTTTAAAGATCCTTTCATCGTGTCCATTCAGAATCACCTTTTTTGAGCGGCCACTTCTCCAACAGGATCCTATCATCTCCTGCAATTCTTTAATAACTTGACTGGACAGATTCGGCACATTAGGTTGCTTGGGGGTTGGGATATTAGGTATAGAAATGATGGCATGAGTGGATTTAACTATAACTGCTTAGATGGAGGTTTCTTGCATCGACCTTTTCCACAGATCCGTCATTCTCCCAGTGGGGGTTTCGCGGTGAAGAAACTCCTTGTCGCATTGCTTCTTGCATGGGTGTGTCTCATTGTCTTTGCGGCCATTGCCGACACGGGTCCACAGAGGGACTGGCAGCAGACTGTGGTGGAGGCGAGAAAGGAGGGGAGGGTTGTTATTTCCGTCCCTCCCAATGCCGAGTTGAGAAAGCGGATGGAGGGAGTTTTTGAGCGTCGGTTCCCCGGGATCGACCTGGAGCTCGTTCCGGGCAGAGGTTCAAAGAATGTGAGGAGAATCGCCGACGAGTTCAGAGGCGGGGTGCGCTACTTCGACGTCCATATTGGCGGTTCGCTCTCTCTGCTTACCGGCCTTGTTCTGATAGGGATCGTAGATCCCGTTGAGCCCTATCTTCTCCTTCCAGAAGTGAGTGAACCAAAAAAATGGTGGGGAGGGCACATATATGCTGATAAGACGAATCGGTTTGCCTACGTCTTTAGCGCGTATCTTACGCAAAACATTTATCGCAATACAAATTTAGTGGGCCCTGAGGAAATCCTCTCCTACGACGATCTGCTCGAACCCAAGTGGAAGGGCAAGATCGGGTTGTTGGACCCACGAGCCCCGGGTCCGGGGGACGCAACATGGACTTACATGTGGGAGGTGATGGGGGAGGACTACTTGAGAAGGCTTGTCCGTCAAGACCTTCACGTAACCAGGAACCGGCGAATACTTGGCGAGTCTCTAGCCAAGGGGAAACTTTCTATCACGATAGGTACTTCCTACTATATATTGGCACCGTTCCTCAAAGCTGGTCTTCCCATTCGGCCGCTCCCTATCCCTAAAGAAGGGACTTATGCCACGGGGGGAACCGGGAATCTGGTGATCCTCAAGGACGCTCCTCATCGCAATGCAACTAGAGTCTTTATTAACTGGTTTTTAGGTAAGGAAGGACAGGAGGTCTACACCAGGGCCATGGCCCAGGCCTCCCGCCGTTTAGATGTGGATAGCTCGTGGGTCCGAAAGTTCGGGTACGTGCCCGCCAAGGAGGTCTTAAGTGTGGAGGATTATTA
>JAZFYO010000062.1:0-2338 GCA_036443615.1 Binatia bacterium
GCAGGGGCGGACATATATGCCCGTAGAGACTCTACAGGAGTCATTCGATTTACCAATGTCCCCACCCATCCCTCATATAGCGTGGTAATTCGGACGTTGAAAAAAGGTCGGACTTCCTCCCAACCTACTCGCCGATTTGAGAACATTGTTCGTTCCGCTTCAGACCGGTACGACGTGGACCCTGATCTGGTCTGGGCGGTGATGAAGGCCGAATCCAATTTCAATCCGCGCGCCGTCTCCCGTAAGGGAGCTCGGGGTCTGATGCAGCTCATGCCGGCGACAGCCCGCCTGCTCGAAGTTGACGATATCTATAATCCTACAGAGAACGTTAACGGTGGGGTGCGTTATCTCAGGTCGCTTCTCAACCGCTTTCGCGGCAACCGACGGTTGGCATTGGCGGCGTATAACGCAGGCGCCAAGGCTGTGGAGCATTACAAGAATGTTCCTCCATACGCAGAGACGAGAGAATATGTTCGCCGCGTTCTCGACTACTATCGACTCTACCGTAGCAATGGAGGAGTCTTCGCCTCAGACCAAGTAAAACAGTAAGATGGGTCATTGATCGGAACCCACATGTGGACCCTTCCTAACCTGTTGAGCCTTTTTCGGATCGCGATCATCCCTGTTCTTGTTTATCTCCTGACGTTCACAGACCCTCTCTACAGCGCGGCGGCCGCAATGCTCTTTCTTGTTGCCTCCGTGACGGACTACTTTGATGGTTACCTGGCGCGGCGAACTCAAGCCGTTTCCGACCTGGGAAAGATACTCGACCCTCTAGCGGACAAGCTGATTATTGTGGCAGTGCTCATTATGCTGGCAGCCATGGACCGGCCGGATGGTGAGGTAGTGCCTGGCTGGCTCGTCGTGGTGATAGTGGGACGCGAGACTGCGGTAACCATCCTTCGAGGGATCGCCTTGAAGGATGGGATTGTGATCGAAGCAGAGGTACTGGGGAAGTACAAGTTTATTCTGCAGGCGTCCGCGGTTTTTGGTTTGATTCTCCACTACCCTTATTTCGGAATCGATTTCTATGTTGCAGGAATGTATTTCCTAGTCATAGCAACCGTGATTGCCTTGTGGTCAGCCGTTAACTACCACGTTGATTTCTTTCGCTCTATCCATCTGAGAAGCAGTCCGGGAAGGGCGTAAGTGAAGCTCCCCGCGCGCGGGGCTTCCTGATACGGATGGCGGAACTCTCCGTAGCCTTTAGCCTCCTTCGCTAAAGCTTCGGAGGGTTCTCCTCGCCATTCATCCCGCCCTTCCGGGCGAGGCTTTCTGGCGAAGGAGAGTAAATTGACACGAGGTTATTTTTGGTGTAGCAAAAAGTTAAGTGCGGGTGTAGCTCAGTTGGCTAGAGCGTATGCTTGCCAAGCATAAGGTCGTGGGTTCGACCCCCATCACCCGCTCCATCTTTAAGCCCCTGATAACTCAGGGGCTTTTTTCTTTGTGGGGGAGTATTAGCATTGGCCACTAATTTCTCTCTTGCTTCAGGTTTCACCCAAGTTTCACTTTTGAGAATAGTTCTTTCAACAATTTCCCTTCCACTATCCGCCGCAGGGATCTACTTCGCATAGTATTTTTCTAGTGTCCTGATGCTATCCCCTGTCTGAGCCGACACGAAGGCTGGTTTTGCCCCTATTGAGAAAAGAAAGCTGGTATAAGAGTTAAAGAAGCTGCGACCCGAGATATTCATGATACCCCTTCCTTCTGAGTTCGAAGTAGACTTGGGCCTCCTCATCTCCCTGGAAAAAAAGTATTTGGACCCCTTGCGGGTGAAGGCATTTACGTAACAAAGGAAACATTAACTCAGTATGCCAAAGAAATAAGAGGGTTCTGGTCCGAACTCAGCGGAGCTTTAGAATAGCAGACGTAAGTGGTAAGGATCCGGCAAGGCGTCGTCGACCCTGAACCACTAGAACCAGTGGGGGGGATTCTTATCAACGTTACCTGCCTACGTTGTGGGTTTAAGCTGCTCTGGAGGGTTGTGATGGAAAGTAAGGGATTGGAGCGAGAGGACAGAGAGCAGAGAAGAAGGCTTTACAGGCTTCCTACTAATTGGCCTTGATCTCAACTCAGGATGGAATTGACACCGTCGAGCAGTTGATTCTTCGTAAAGGGCTTCGTGAGGTAGTAATCGGCACCCATTTTGTACCCTCCCAGTACATCATCATGCTGCACCTTTGCCGTCAGGAGGATTACAGGAATAGACGTCGTTTCCGGGTTCTCTTTGAGGCGAGTAAGCGCTTCCAATCCATCCATCTGGGGCATTATGATGTCGAGAAGAATGAGGTCCGGCTTTTGCTCTTCCAGGCTGGCAAAGATCTCCAGGCTACTGTAT